>DATHIG010000737.1:0-7049 GCA_035490035.1 Actinomycetes bacterium | reverse complement strand
CGTCTCCATCCTCGGGGGGAGCTACAACCCTCTGTACGCGACCGCCGCCTTGATCGGCGTGGTGCTGCTCGGCGGCTTCTCGGCGCTGGTGGTGCTGCTCATGCGGGGCGAGCAGCGGGCCGCCGAGGTCATGCGGACGGTGGCCAGGCGGGTCCCGTTCCTGGACGAGGCCAGCGTCCACCGGACCGTCCTGCGGTTGGCGTCGCGACTGCAGACCCTGGCCGCCGACCGGGCCCGGCTCCGGCGGGGCCTGCTCTGGGACCTGGCCTTCTGGCTCTGCTCGGCGGCCTCGCTGTGGGTGTTCCTGGCCGCGTTCGGGTACCGGGCCGGGGTGGACGGGCTGATCGTCGCCTTCGGGCTGGCCTACGTGCTGGCGGCCATCCCGATCACCCCGGCCGGCCTGGGGGTGGTCGAGGCGACCATGATCGCGCTGCTCACCTTCTTCGGCGCCGACCGGGGCGTTGCCACCCTTGGCGTGGTGTCCTACCGGCTGATCAACTTCTGGCTGCCGATCCCGCTCGGGGCCCTGGCCTACCTGTCGCTCCAGGTGGAGCAGGAGACCTTCGAGGGCCGCCGCCGCGCCGCCGAACGGCGCAAGGCCGTCGAGCTGCGCCGCCTGGCCGAGCGCTCCCTGCGCGAGGCCGAGGACCGCCGCGCCTGGGCGGAACGGCACGGGATGAAGCTGGGCCGGCGAGAACCCGACCCGCCCAAGGGCTAACGGATCGCCCTGCGCTTCTGGGAGTACATCGCGCGATCGGCCTGTGCCCAGGTCCGGTCGAGGTCGCCGGAAGGGTCGCGGGTGGCGTGGCCGACCGAGGCGCGGATGCCGGCCGCCTGCAGCGCGCTCCGGAGGCGCTCGGCCAGGACCTTGGCGGCGGCCTCGTCGCATTCCACCGCGAGCACGCCGAACTCGTCGCCGCCCAGACGGGCGACGACGTCGGCGGCCCGCCTGGTCGAGTCGATCACCTGGGCGGTCCGGCGCAGCAGCAGGTCGCCGGCCGCGTGCCCTTCGCCGTCGTTGACCCGCTTCAGCTCGTCCAGGTCGATGGCGACCAGGGACGCGGTCGACCCGTAGCGGCGGCAGCGGGCCTCCTCGGCGTCCAGCAGGCGGTCCCAGGCCCTGCGGTTGCCGACCCCGGTGAGCGGGTCGGTGAGCGCGTCCAGCTCGGCCAGCTCGAAGCGTCGCTGCAGCTCCTGGCGGTCGAGCTCCTGGACCAGCAGCACGGCCAGCAGCCGTCCAAGCAGCTCGATGGTCGGCAGCTCCGAGGCCAGCTCGGGCCGTCCCCTCGACGGGTCGACGCCGCACAGGCAGCCGAACACCGAGCCGTCGGGGGCCAGCACCGGCACCCCGGCCAGGGCGCCGACCGGCAGGCCGCCCAGGGAGGCGCTGGCATAGGCGTGCACGTCGGCGACCACGGGCGCGACCCTTGGCCCGCGGCCGTCGACCAGCGCCCGCACCGGCAGGTCGGCGTCGCTGAGCTCGCGGTCCACCTCGATGCCGTAGGTGCGGTCGCGGACCGCCAGCACGGCCGACCCGCCCTCGCCCAGCCGTACCAGCATCCAGGTGCCGAGGCCGGTCCGGGCGGGCAGGCCGTCGAGCATCGACGCGACCGCGTGCCGGAACGCCGTCGACGGGCAGAGGTCAAGCCCCACGTCCACCCCCCACAGCGCCCTGCACGGACGCCCGCTACTCGCCTGCCGCCTTCTTGCGCCGCCTGGTGCTCGTCTTGCGCTCCGTCGCCGATCTGCCCCCGCCGGACTTGGCCGCCTCGACGCTGGCCTTCAGCGCCTCCATCAGGTCGACCACCTTAGACGGTTCGGCGTCTTCGGTGTAGGTGATCTCCTCACCCTGGATCTTCTTCTGGACCAGCTCCTCGAGGGCGGCCCGGTACTCGTCGGTGAACTCCTGCGGCTCGAAGGCGTCGGTGAGGCTGTCGATCAGGCTGCGGGCCATCCGGATCTCCTGCGCCCGCAGCTCGACCGACTCGTCGAGCACGTCGAACTTCGGCGTGCGGATCTCGTCCGGCCAGTACATCGTCTCCAGCACGAACACGTTGTCGCGCAGCCGCAGCGTCGCCAGGTGCTCCTTGTCGCGGAAGGCGACCTTGGCCAGGGCGACCTTGCCGTCGTCGGCCATGGCCTCGCGCAGCAGGTGGTAGGCCTTGACCCCGGTGCCCTCCGGCACCAGGTAGTAGGCCTTCTGGAAGTAGATCGGGTCGATCTCCTCGGCATCGACGAACCGCTCGATCTCGATCGCCTTGGCGGTCTTCACCGGGAGCGAGTCGAGCTCCTCGTCGGTCAGGGTGACGTAGTGGTCCTTCTCGTACTCGTAGCCCTTGACGATCTCGCTGTACTCGACCTCTTCGCCGTCGACCGAGCACACGCGCTTGTAGCGGATCCGGCCGCCGTCGGGCTCGTGCAGCTGGTGAAACCGGAGGCTCTTGGCCTCGGTGGCCCCATACACCCGGACGGGAATGGTGACCAGCCCAAAGGAGATCGCCCCCTTCCAGATCGTCTTCACGAAGCCAGGCCTCCTTTGACGTCGGAACACTCCGCGCGCGGCGGGCACGTCGAAGGCGACGGTCACGGACCAGGGACAACTGTACGCTGGCGAGCAACGCAACTGAAGGAGGCTCGGCTCGTTGGCTACCGGCAAGCGCCGCCGCCTGCCGTTCCCGACACCGCTGCCGGCGGCGCGGGCTGGCGACGCCTGGCGGCTGGAGGTCGACGGCCGCGAGCTGCGCGTTTCCAACCTGAACAAGGTCTACTGGCCCGACGACGGCATCACCAAGGGCGACCTGCTCGCCTACTACTGGAACGTCGCCGAGCTGCTGCTTCCCCACCTGCACGACCGGCCGCTGACCATGAAGCGGATGCCGGACGGGCTGGCCGGCGAGCCGTTCTACGAGAAGCAGGTCCCGGCCCACGCCCCCGACTGGCTGCCGACCGCGGCCGTCCCGGCCGAGGGCGAGACCCGGGTGGTCGAGTTCGTGCTCGCCCAGGACCGGGCCAGCCTGCTCTACCTGGTCAACCTCGGCTGCATCGAGATGCACCCCCTGCACGCAAGGGCCGGGTCGCTGGACCGGCCCGACTACGCCTTCTTCGACCTCGACCCGTTCCAGCCCTACACCTATGAGGATGTCCGCACCGTCGCCAAGCTGGTCAAGGTGGTGCTGGACGGCCTCGGCCTGCGCGGCTACCCCAAGACCTCGGGGGCCACCGGCATGCAGGTGTTCGTGCCGCTCGACGGCACCCACACCCACGCCGACGCGCGCGAGTTCGTGGAGCGGGTGGGCAAGCTGGTCGTCCGCGCCTACCCCGAGAAGGCGACCATGGCCTGGCCGGTCGCCGACCGGGCGGGGAAGATCTTCATCGACCACCAGATGAACCGGTCGGGGGCCAACATCGCCAGCGTCTACTCGCTGCGGCCGCTCCCCGGGGCGCCGGTGTCGACCCCGCTGGACTGGGACGAGCTCGACCAGGACATCGAGCCTGGCGACTTCCGCATCGACAACGTCTGGGAGCGATTCGCGGACGGGGACCGGTTCGCGCCCGTCCTGACCGACAAGCAGTCGCTGACCGGGGCCATGGAGGCCCTCGGCCTCACCGCGGGCACCGGGACCGAGCCGCGGGAGCCCGGCCGGCCCCGGTTCCGGGCGTCCAGGACGTCCCGGCCGGCGTCGCGGGCCGCGCTCGACGAGTACGCGGCCAAGCGGGACTTCCAGCGCACCCCGGAACCCCACCCGCCGGAGGGTGGGCCCCCAACCGGGAGGGTAGCCGCCGGTGGGACGGGGCGCGATCGGCTGTCCACAGCCCCGCCGGAGGCGGCCGCAGCGCCCCACATGCCCACCGAACCCCACCCCGCCGGGCTGACCGAGGTCGCCCCGCTGGAGCCGGGACGGCGGTTCACCATCCAGCAGCACCATGCCCGGCGCCTCCACCACGACGTGCGCTTCGAGCGGGACGGGGTGCTGGTGTCGTTCGCGGTCCCCAAGCGGCTGCCCGAGGAGCCCGGCCTGCGCCACCTGGCGGTCAACACCGAGGACCATCCGCTCGACTACCTGACCTTCAGCGGCGCCATCCCCGCGGGCGAGTACGGCGGCGGCGAGGTCCGCCTGTTCGACCTCGGCACCTACGAGCCGCTGGAGGTGGCCGACGGCAAGCTCACCGTCCGCCTCCACGGCAGCCGCTACCGCGGCGCCGAATACCACCTGTTCCGGACCAGGGGTCGGGACTGGCTGGTCATCCTCGGCGGCAAGGTGTCGCTCCCCCAGCCGGCTCCGCCGCCCACCTATGAGCCGATGATGGCCGTGCTCACCTCCGAGCCGTTCGACGACGACGAGTGGCTGTTCGAGGTCAAGTGGGACGGCCACCGCTGCCTGGCCAACCTGGGCCAGGCGACCCGGCTGACCTCCCGCACCAAGCGCGACATGACCGCCCAGTTCCCCGAGCTGATCGACCTGCACCGCCAGCTCGCGGCCCGCAACGCGGTGGTCGACGGCGAGATCGTCGCCCTGGACCGCGACGGCCGCCCGTCGTTCGAGCGCATGCAGGACCGCTTCCACCGCGCCCCCGAGGAGCTGGCCCGCAACCAGGGCAGGGTACCGGTCCAGTTCCTGGCCTTCGACCTGCTCTGGCTGGACGGCCAGTCCCTGCTCGACCTGCCCCTGGCGCAGCGGCGGGCCCGGCTGGTGGAGGTGCTGGTCGAGACCAAGGATGTCCGCCTCTCCCAGGTGGTCGAGGGGGCCGGGGTCGACTTCTTCGCCCAGGCCAAGCGCCTCGGCCTGGAGGGGATCGTGGCCAAGCGGGCGGCCAGCCCCTACCGGCCGGGCAGCCGCTCGCCGGACTGGCGCAAGATCAAAGCGCTCTGCCTGCAGGACTGCGTGATCGTCGGCTGGACGCCGGGCAAGGGGGGCAGGGCGGCCACCCTGGGCTCGCTGCTGCTGGCGGTCTACGACGGCGAGCGGCTTCGCTACGCGGGCAACGTCGGCACCGGCTTCACCAACGCGTTCCTGGCCGACCTGCTGGCCAGGCTGGCCGACCTGGAGGTCGACCGCCCGCTGTTCGAGGGCGCCCCCCGGCTGCGTGGAGCCCGCTTCGTCCGGCCCGAGCTGGTCTGCGAGGTCGAGTACCTGCGCTGGACCGAGGACGGCAAGCTGCGGGCCGCCTCGTTCAAGGGACTGCGCCCGGACAAGCTGGCTCTGGACGCCCGCCGCGAGCACCCCGCGGATCTCCCGCACTAGACGGTGCGGTCGACGGTCCAGGTGGGGAGCTCCGGCGACCCCACCGCCACCCAGGCGCGCCGGTGCAGGTCAGGCGGATCGGGCGCGACTAGGCACAGTGGCCCGCGAGCAGGCAGAATGGCGACAAGGCAGCAGCAAGCGAGCGCCGCCGGACGGCGGCTGGTCAGGACGGCAGGTGCATGGGCGCACACATCCTCGTCGTCGACGACGATCCCCTGTTGGCCGCAGCCCTCCGCCGGCCGCTCGCCTACGAAGGGTTCGAGGTCGAGGTCGCCGCCTCCGGCGAGGAAGCCCTCGGCCGGGCGCTCGACCACCCGCCCGACCTGGTGATCCTCGACGTGCTGCTGCCCGGCATCGACGGGCTGGAGGTGTGCCGGCGGCTGCGCCAGGCCGGGGAGGTGGCCGTGCTGATGCTGACCGCGCGGAGCGAGGTACCCGAGCGGGTGGCCGGGTTCGAGGCCGGCGCCGACGACTACCTGGTCAAGCCGTTCGCCTTCGAGGAGCTGCTGGTCCGGGTGAAGGCGCTGCTGCGAAGGGGCCGCAACGGGTCGGGGTCGGCCGAGCTGCGCTTCGGCGACCTGCGCATGGACCGCTCCACCCACGAGGTCTGGCGGGGCGAGCGCACCATCTCGCTGACCAGGCAGGAGTTCGACCTGCTGGCCCTGTTCCTCGATCACCCGAGGCAGGTCCTGACCCGCTCGACGATCCTGGAGCGGGTGTGGGACTACGACTTCGGCCGCGACTCCAACGTGCTGGAGGTCTACGTCGGCTACCTGCGCCGCAAGCTCGAGGCCGAGGGCGAGCAGCGGGTGATCCACACCGTCCGCGGGGTCGGCTACGTCCTGCGCGAAGACCCGGACGGGATCCGGTGACCGGAGGGGTCTGGGGAACCTCGGGGGGGTGCCCCAGGTGAGCTTCCGGGCGCGGCTCACCCTGGCCTATCTGGCCTTGCTCACCCTTGCCCTGTCCGTCTTCGGCCTTGGCGTCTACGCCTACGTCGACCGTAACCTCCACCAGGAGTTCGACACCTCGGTCCAGCGCCAGAGCGTCCAGCTCGCCCGGGTCCTCAGCAGCGACTACGACACCGCGGCCGGCATCGGCAGCGACACCCTCGCCCGCTGGACCAACCAGCAGGAGCCGGACACCTACATCGTGGTCGAGATTCGCGAGGAGCGGGAGCTGAGGCTGGCGCTGCAGGCCAAGCACCCCAAGGACGCCCTGGGCGGCGTCGACCTGCCGATCGTCCCAGCCGGCCAGGTGGTGAACGTCCGGCCCTCGGCCAACGACCTCGGCCTGCCCCTGGCCGTGTACGCCGAGCGGTTCAAGGCCAGCAAGGCGGTCCACCGCAACAACCCCGCCCCGCCTGAGCAACCCAAGCGGATCGTCCGGCTCGAGGGCCAGGTGACGGTGGCCCGTTCGCTGGCGGGGGTCGAGCGGTCGCTGGGGCTGCTGCGGACCATCCTGATCGCCGGGGGGCTGGCGGTGGTGCTGGTCGCGGCCCTGCTCGGCCTCGGCCTGGCCGCGGCCCTGCTGCGGCCGCTGGCCCGCATGCGGGCCACCGCCCAGCGGATCGGCGACGAGCGCGACTTCTCCCACCGCATGCCGGTCGACGGCGTCCCGCACGACGAGCTCGGTCGGCTCTCCCTCTCCTTCAACCAGATGCTGGCCGAGCTGGAGCAGGCCAACCTTGGCCTCAAGACGACCCTTGACTCCCAGCGCCGCTTCGTCGCCGACGCCTCCCACGAGCTGCGCACCCCGCTGACCGCGATCCGCACCAACGTCGAGTTCCTGGCCCGGGTCCCCGGC
>DATHIG010000736.1:0-3597 GCA_035490035.1 Actinomycetes bacterium | reverse complement strand
CCGCTCCGTTTTGCCTGGTCGGTTCCGGGCAAACTGGCCTTAGCTGGCGCCGCCAACGGTCGCTAGACTCAGCCGGGGAAGCCTGACCCAAAGGAGCCGACGACCATGGCGGAGAACTCCTACGACCTCGTTGTCCTCGGGAGCGGCACCGGTGGGTACTCGGCCGCGATCCGCGCTGCCGGATTGGGTCTCAAGGTCGCCCTGGTGGAGAAGGAGGACCGCTGCGGCGGCACCTGCCTCAACTGGGGCTGCATCCCGACCAAGGCGCTGCTGCACGCCGCCGAGGTCATGGACGGGGTGCACGAGGCGTCCGAGCGCTGGGGTATCAAGGCGACGGTGGAGTCGATCGACTACTCGGCCACGGTCGCCAACCGCGAGGACATCGTCACCAAGAACGTCAAGGGCCTCGAAGGCCACCTGAAGAAGGACGGCGTGGCCATCGTACGCGGCCGCGGCCGGGTCACCGGGCCGCGCAGCGTCCAGGTCGAGGGGGTCGGGGAGCTGACCGCGACCCGGGGGCTGGTGCTGGCGTCGGGGTCGCAGCCGAAGTCGATCCCTGGACTGGAGATCGACGGCCGGCGGGTGATCACCTCCGACCATGCGCTGAAGCTCGACTACCTGCCCAAGTCGGTGATCGTGCTCGGCGCCGGGGCGGTCGGGGTCGAGTTCGCCTCCTTCTGGCGCTCCATGGGCGCCGAGGTGACCGTGGTCGAGGTCCTGCCCGGCCTGGTGCCGCTGGAGGACGCCGACAGCCAGCGGGAGCTGAACCGGGCGTTCAGGAAGCGCGGCATCACCTCGATGGTCGAGACCAAGCTGGAGGACGCCAAGGTCACCGACGAGCAGGTGACGGCGACGGTGACCGACGCCAAGGG
Source organism: Actinomycetes bacterium (assembly GCA_035490035.1). Taxonomy (GTDB): domain Bacteria; phylum Actinomycetota; class CALGFH01; order CALGFH01; family CALGFH01; genus CALGFH01. Next base: position 2,725 of record DATHIG010000736.1, on the reverse strand, counting down.
CAAGACCTCGGAGGTGTCGGCCGACCTGCTGCTGGTCGCCACCGGTCGCGGCCCGGTCAGCACCGACCTCGGCTACGAGGAGATCGGGGTCAAGCTGGACCGCGGCTTCGTGGTCCCCAAGAGCTGGGACACCCTGGAGACCGACGTCGAGGGCGTCTACGCCGTCGGCGACCTCCTGCCCCCGCCGTCGCTGGCCCTGGCCCACGCCTCCTTCGCCGAGGGGATGCTGATCGCCGAGACAGTCGCCGGCCAGGCGTCGCCGCCGATCGACTACGCCGGCGTCCCCCGGGTCACCTACTGCACCCCCGAGGTGGCATCGGTCGGCCTCACCGAGGCACAGGCCAAGGAGCAGGGCCACGACGTCGTGACCAACAAGTACCCGTTCAACGCCACCGCCAAGGGCCTCATCCACGGCCAGGGCGGCATGGTCAAGCTGGTCGCGGCCAAGGACGGCCCGGTGCTGGGCGTGCACCTGGTCGGGGCCCGGGTCACCGAGCTGATCGCCGAGGCGATGCTGATCTACAACTGGGAGGCCCTGCCGATCGACGTCGCCCAGTACATCCACCCTCATCCCACCCTTTCCGAGGCGATCGGCGAGGCCCACCTGAGCCTTGCCGGACGCGGCCTCCACCAGCTCTGAGCCGGCAGCGACCCGGGAGACGATGGTCATGGCGACACCAGTCAAGATGCCGGAGCTCGGCGAGTCGATCACCGAGGGCACGATCACCCGCTGGATCAAGCAGGAAGGCGACCGGGTCGAGGCCGACGAGCCGCTGTTCGAAGTCTCCACCGACAAGGTCGACACCGAGGTCCCGTCGCCGGTCTCCGGGGTCCTGAAGAGCATCAAGGTGCAGGCCGACGAGACCGTCGAGGTCGGCGCCGAGCTGGCCGTCATCGAGCAGGACGGCGAGGGCGGCGGCGAGGCCGACACCGGGCCAGCCGACGACACCACCAAGGAGGAGGCCGCCGAGGCCGAGCCTGAGGCTGAGGCTGAGGCTGAGGCCGGGGAGGGCGGCGAGGAGGCCGGCACCCAGGAGGAGCGGGAGGCGGCGGCGCAGGCAGGCGACGGCGCCGAGGCCGCCTCGGAGTCCGGGGACGGCGGGCAGGAGCAGGCCAAGGAGCAGCCCGAGGCCGGAGCATCCGGGGACGGCGGGACCACCACGGTGACCATGCCCGAGCTGGGCGAGTCGATCACCGAGGGGACCATCACCCGCTGGCTCAAGCAGGAAGGCGACCAGGTCGAGGCCGACGAGCCGCTGTTCGAGATCTCCACCGACAAGGTCGACACCGAGGTCCCGTCGCCGGTCTCCGGGGTCCTGAAGAGCATCAAGGTGCAGGCCGACGAGACCGTCGAGGTCGGCGCCGAGCTGGCCGTCATCGGCGGCGGTGGCGGCGGCGCCTCGCAGGCGCCGGCGGCCGGGGCCGAGCAGCCGGCCGAGCGCGCCGCCGGGGCCGAGCAGGCCGCCGAGACCGAGGAGGAGGCCCCCAAGGACCGGGAGGCCGAGCAGGCGCCGGACACCAGGCGGGAGGCCAAGCCGGCGGCCAGGGCTGGCGGCGACGGCAAGGCCGCGGCCGGGGTCTCGCCGCTGGTGCGCCGGCTGGCCCGCGAGCTCGACGTCGACCTGAGCGAGGTCAAGGGCAGCGGCTCCGGCGGCCGGGTGCGCCGCGAGGACGTCGAGGCGTTCGTGCAGCAGCGCGGCAAGCAGCCGGCCGCGGCCCCGGCGTCCAAGGGCGAGGCCAGGCCGAAGGCGGCCGCCACGGCGCCGTCGGGCCCGCGGGTGGCCGTGCCGCTGGCCAAGGGGCTGCGCGAGGAGGTCGTCCCCGCCACTCGGCTGCGCAAGGTGATCGCCGAGCGGATGGTCGCCTCGCTGCAGACCAGCGCCCAGCTGACCAGCGCCGTCGAGATCGACATGACAAAGGTCATGCGCCTGCGCGCCCGGGCCAAGGACGAGTTCAAGGCGCGGGAGGGCGTCTCCCTGTCGCCCATGCCGTTCGCCGTCCTGGCCCTGGTCGGCGCGATCAGGGAATACCCGACGGTCAACTCGGCCATGGACGAGGACGGCAACCTCCACGTCTACCAGGACGTCCACCTGGGGGTCGCGGTCGACACCCCCAAGGGCCTGTTCGTCCCGGTGATCAAGCACGCCGACTCGCTGAACCTGGCCGGCCTGGCCAAGGCCATCGCCGACGTGGCCAAGCGCACCCGCGACGGCAAGATCGGCCCCGACGAGCTGTCCGGGTCCACCATCTCGCTGACCAACACCGGCAGCCGGGGCGCCGTCTGGGACACGCCCATCATCAACCAGCCCAACGCGGCCATCTTCGCCACCCCGGCGATCGTCAAGCGGCCGGTGGTGGTCACCGACCCCGACCTGGGCGAGGTGGTCGCGGTCCGGCAGATGATGTACGGGATCCTGACCTACGACCATCGCATCATCGACGGGGCCGACGCGGCCCGCTTCCTGGTCAAGGTCAAGGAGCTCCTCGAGGCGGCCGATTTCGAGGGCGACCTGGGCCTGGAGCGGGAGTAGCGCCGTGCCGGCCCGATCGAACGGAGCGCCGGGCCCCCTGCTGTGGACCGTGCGGGCCGGGACCGTCCCCTACCGGCGGGCCTGGGCCTGGCAACGGGCCCTTGTCCGGCGCCGGGCAGCGGGCGAGATCCCCGACACCGTGCTGCTGCTCGAGCACCCGCACGTCTACACCATCGGCAAGCGCGGCAGCGACG
>DATHIG010000735.1:0-2256 GCA_035490035.1 Actinomycetes bacterium | reverse complement strand
CGGCGTGCCGGCAGGGAGGCGCATCATCAAGAGCTATCGTGCGGACACCACGTTCACCGGGCGGATCGGCCGAACCTGGTGGAAGCGCTACAACTTCGAAGGTGGCGTGGCCGATCCGCTGGTCGTGTCCTGGCCGGGGGGCATCCACGCCAGGCCTGTGGAGATGCCCGCTCAAGTGGGCCATCCGCTGTATGTCCCATGACGGCCGACAACGGCGAGCGAGCAGAGGACAGCTATGGGAGCGGGAAGTCACCTTTCTCGCCGGCTTCCCGCCGGCCGGTCCTGCACCGGCTGGTCCCGGTCTCCGAGCAGCTTCCCGGCTACCACGGCAGCACCTTGCGACGTGACCTGCTGGCCGGGGTCACCGTGGCCGCCCTGGCGCTGCCGGCAGCGATGGCCTACGCCGAGCTGGCCGGGCTCTCGCCGGTCGCTGGGCTGTATGCGCTGCTGCTGCCGACCGTCGCCTACACCCTGCTTGGCTCTTCCCGTCAGCTCATCGTGGGACCGGAAGGGTCCATCGCCGCGCTGGTCGCGGCCGCGCTGGTCCCGTTGGCCGCTGATGATCCTGAGCGGTACGCGTCGCTGGCTGCCCTGCTGGCGGTGCTCGTCGGCGCTGTCTTCCTGGCCGCCAGGCTGATCTCGTTGGGGTGGGTGGCCGACTACTTCTCCCGAGCCGTGCTCATCGGCTACATCCACGGCGTGGCCGTGGTGCTGATTATCGGGCAGCTCGGCAAGCTGCTCGGGCTCGACATCGACGCCCAAGACCCGCTTCCCCAGCTGGCCGAGGTCGCGGGCGAGGTCGACGGCCTGAGCGGCATCACGCTGGCTGTCGGGGTGGCCTGCCTGGCCCCGCTGCTGTTGCTTCGCTGGCGGGCCCCCAAGATCCCCGGCCCGCTGTTCGTGGTGATCCTGGCCATCGCCGCATCCGCGGCCATCGGGCTGGCTGAGGAGGGCGTCGCCGTGGTCGGCGAGATCCCACCCGGCCTGCCCGGCATCGAGCTCCCCGGCCTGGGTCTCAGCGACGTGCTGGCCCTGCTGCCGGCGGCCCTTGGCATCTTCTTCGTCAGCTTCTCCGACGAGATCCTCACCGCCCGGTCCTTTGCCGGCAAACGGGGCCAACACGTCCGCGTCGACCAGGAGCTGACCGCGATGGGAGCGGCCAACCTGGCCGCCGGGCTCACCCAGGCCTTCCCGGTCGGGGCCAGCGGCTCCCGCACCGCCGTCAACGACCAGATGGGCGGCCGCACCCAGATCTCCGGACTGATCGGCGCCGGTGCCATCGCGTGCGTGCTGCTCTTCCTCACCGAGCCCATGCAGTACCTGCCCAAGGCGACCCTCGGCGCGGTCATCGTGGCCGCCGCCATCGGGCTGATCGAACCCGCCTCCTGGCGGGGATTGGCCCGCACCAGCCGGGTCGAGGTCGCCATCGCCGCGGTGACCATGGCCGGCGTCGTGGCTGTGGGCGTGCTCAAGGCCCTACTGGTCGCTGTCGCCCTGTCGATCGTCGACGTGGTCCGGCGCAGCGCCACCCCCCATGACGCCGTCCTGGGCTGGGTCGATCGCCAGGGCCGCTACGCCGACGTCCGGCTCCATCCCCGGGCCAAGCTCACCCCGGGCGTGCTGGTCTACCGACTGGACGACCGGCTGTTCTTCGCCAACGCAAGCTACGTCAAGGGCCGCATCCCCGAGGCGATCAACGGCCCCCCCGGGCCCGTGCACTGGCTGGTGTTCGACGCCGAGGCGCTCACCCACGTCGACGCCACCGGCGTGGACACCCTGACCGAGCTGATCCGGTCGCTGCAACAGCAGCAGATCACCTTCGTGTTCGCCCGCCTCAAGGGCCCGATGCGCCAGGACCTCCAGGAGGCCGGCGTCCTTGGCCTGGTCGGCGAGGACCGCCTCTACCCTACGGTACGGGCCGCCGTACAGGCCGCTTCCGCTCCCCCTCAACCCGGGGAGCGCGCTGGTACGGGCGAACGCGTCGATGGTGAGAGCGAGTCCGACCCGCCGTAGCCCAGGCTCCCGACCCGACGTTCTCGTCACCTGCTCACGTCGGCGGGCGCGCTTCCTGCCAGTGGTCGGATCATCCCAAAGGGGTGAGGACGCTCACCTGGGCGCCACCTATCGTCGACGGTGGAGGCCAACCGTGAACGAGGCGAGCCAACCGGGCAACGTGCCGAACGCCGCAGAGGAGCAACCGTGAGCGTCCCCCCCTACGCCGAAGACCCAGCCAACATCCGTCCGACACCGAAGGTC
>DATHIG010000734.1:0-3212 GCA_035490035.1 Actinomycetes bacterium | reverse complement strand
CTCTCGGACCTTCGTCTGCAGCTGCTCGGCCGACATCTCGGAGTCGTACAGTCGGGGGCCGAGCGCCTCGACCAATGCCTTGTGCACCTTCTGGCGCAACTCGGCCAGGGGGTCGGGCCTGGTCCGGTGCAGCTGTCGCTGGTCGGGCTCGCGGGGCGCGGACTGGGGCAGCACCCCGGCGGTCCTGGCCCTGGCAAGCCGCTCGTGGAGCGAGGACATCGGGGCGGCTCCTAGGATCGGGCGAACAGCGACCGGCGCTGCTTCTGCCTGGGACGGCTGCGTGATTGGGTGTTGTCGGCGAGCAGGCTGGTGACCCGCCGGACGGACTCGGCCACCGCCCCCTTTGGCTCCTCCAGCATGATCGGGCTGCCCTTGTTCACCGACAGCGGCACCGACCTGGAGGAAGGGATGGTCGCGTCGACCGGCGAGCTCAGCAGCTTCTCCACGTCGGGCAGGCGCAGGCCGACCTTGGAGTCGGCCCGGTTGACGACCACCCGGATGCGCCCCTTGGGGAAGTGCAGCAGCTCCATGGTCTGCAGGGTGAGCCTGAGGTTCTTGATGCTGGGCACGTCGAGGGTTGCCAGCATGACCAGCCAGTCCGACTCGTCGAAGGCGGCCAGCACCGGCTCGGAGAACGCCGGCGGCGTGTCGATCACGACGTAGTCGAAGGCGGTGCGCAGCAGCTTGAGGATGTTGCCGATGGCGCCGGGGTTGATGGTGTCGGCCACGGTCGGCTCGGTGGGCGCGACCAGCGCCCAGATCCCGGAGTCGTGGTGGGTCAGGAACGACTTCAGCGACAGCGCGTCGAGGCTCGGGTTCTGGGCGGCGTCGTAGATCGTGTGCGAGGGGAACAGGTGCAGCATGATGGCCACGTCGCCGAAGTGGAGGTCGAGGTCGACGAGGGCGACCTCGGCGCCGCCCCGGCTCAGGGCGACGGCCAGGTTGGTCGACAGGAAGGTCTTGCCGCAGCCGCCCTTGGAGCTGAAGACGGTGACCACCCGGCCAGGGCTGCGCCCATCGCCGGAGTCGGTGGGCGCGCCGCCGGTCAGCCGCCCGCGCAGGGTCCTGGCGATCTCGAGGGCTCTGGCCGCGGCGGTGCGGACGGCGGTCTCGTCGCTGGTGGACAGCAGCACGTCCTTGATCCCGAAGCGCAGGGCCTGGCGGATCAGCTCGCCCGACTCCTGGCGCCGGATCAGCAGCACCGAGACGTCGGGGGTGCCCTGCTGCAGGGTCCCGGCCAGGGCGAGCGCGGCCTGGTCGCTGAGGCTCGGGCCGAAGATGGCGGCGAGCACGTCCCGGCCCTCGGCGGCCACGGCCGCCATGGCCTCGTCGGCGTCGGCGGCCCGCACCACCCGATCGGTCAGCCCGGCGAGGGCCCCGGCCAGCCAGGTGGCGTAGCCGTCATGCGGTTCGACGATGAGAACGGCCATCACTGCTCCTGCGGGATCACATCGTCGGCGGTACGGCCGCGCGGGTTCGGGACGTCCTTCGCACTCGGCGGCAGCAGGGACAGGTAGATCGAGCCATACTCGGCTGCGTACACCACCTGCTCCACCTCACCGTCCTCGACCGCCAGGGTGACGGCCGTCAGGTTCTGGCTCCCGCGACCCTGGGTGATCCGTCCGCCACCCCCCTGCGTGTTGACGTTGGTCAGGGCGGTGGCACCGACGGCCAGCACCTGGACGTTCTGGAGCAGAAACTGGCTGCGGTCGATCGGCTCCCGGCCTCCCTGGGCACGACGCTTCATGGAGAGGATCAGGCTGACGCTGTCACCTGGGGTGATGAACCCTGCCACCTGCCTGGTCAGGTCCAGCTCGATGGCGACCGCCTGATGGCCGGTCGGGATCTGCAGCAGGCGCCGGCCCTCGACGTCCTCGGCACCGACCCATCGCTTCAGCAGGAGCTGCTCGCCCTTCACGATGTCCACGGCCGCGAAGCGGTCCCGGAGCTGGGTCACCGACCGGACGTACCCATCGACAACGTTCTTCTTGGGCACCGGGATCTCGTCGATCAACCCGGTATTCCGAGCGTCCAGTCCGCTGGTGCCGGCCTTGATGGTCTCCTTGGCCACGAAGACCATCACCGGCCGTTGGTCGCTGATCGCCCGGCGGTCGGCGCCGTTGACGTAGACGACCAAGGCCGCGGTCGCCACCAGGGCGAGCACGACGGCGATGAGAATGGCCAGGACTCTGCTCTGCATAGTGGGTGCCTCGCTGCTAGCAGCCGCCCGGTCCCCCGGGGGCGGAGAGCTGCTCGATCCGCATGGACGCCGTTGCCGTGCCCGTCTGCCAGGACGGCGGGCTGGGCAGGAGCGGGATGACCAGGTCGAGTGGGAAGTCGAAGGAGACGGTCAGGGTGCCACCGACCACGCCGTCGGTGGACAGGGTGCAGTCGGTGATGGTCCCGAGCCCGGCCTGCTCCTTGACCACCTGCCAGAACGGGGTGCCTCCGACGTCGCTCCAGTCGTCGATGCCGACCACGGCCAGCCGGGCCGCCTCGCGAGCGGCGTTGGTGGCCTGGATGCGGGTGTTGAACGCGGCCCCGAACTGGATGAAGCCGAACAGCAGGACCACGAGCAGGGGAAGCAGGAGCGCGAACTCGACCGCGGCCGCGCCATCCTCTCCCCGTTCCGGCATCGCGTTCAGGGCCCGGGCGGCGGCGAGCAGGCGTCCGGCAGCGGGCCGCTGGCAACACAATCGCCGACGTCCCCGTACCGATCGTTGACCGCGTTGAACAAGGCGACGAATGCTCCGACCAGCAGCAGGGCGATGATGGCAACCATGAGCGCGTACTCGACCGCGGTTACTCCCTCCTCGCGCGCCCGCAGGTTGCCGACCCCCAGCTCGCCGAGGCGAACTCGCACGTACACGAGCGTCGCAGGGAAATACGTCAGCACGGGACCGGCCCCCTTAGGTTCCCCTACAGGTCAGTGCTTCATGGACATGATTGGAAGCCATGCCGGCGGGGGGCGCTCGTGGCCTGCCCCGCCGGCATGACAATCTGGGCTACGGGGGCGGATCCGGACAGCCAGGCCCACCTGGGTCCCCGACACACGAGCCGGTGTCCTGGAACGCGGTGGATACGTTCTCGAACAGGAGGAAGAACCCAGCCACCATCAGCAAGGCGATGATCGCAACCATGAGCGCGTACTCAACCGCGGTGACGCCGTCTTCACGCGCCCGCAGGTCGGCAAACCTTGTGCGGATGTAGTT
>DATHIG010000733.1:0-2808 GCA_035490035.1 Actinomycetes bacterium | reverse complement strand
GCCTGCACCACATGGCGATAGGCACGCAGGTAGAGGGCGACCAGCACCACCCGAATGGCGGCATGGCAAATCGCGAACTGCCCAGCCAGCGACCCGGTCGCGTCGCCGGCGCTAGCGGCCAGCCCGGCGACAGCAAGCATGGCCCCCAACTTGGCCAGCCGGTAGACGACATCATCGGTATCGAAGCGATTGGCGTAGAAGGTGAAGCCCGCCCAGGCCCACCACACGCTGGTAAACAGCCCAGCGAACACCAGGACACCATGAAGTGTGCGGTCGTCGCCTAACCCGACCGCGAGTTCGGCGACGACCAGCACGAAGGCCAGGTCGAAGAACAGCTCCAGCCAGGTCGCCGTGCGCTCTTCCCCGCTGTCCGTGTCGGTGTGCTGCAGCTGCGGCGGACGGACCAGCCAAGACCACTTCACCAGCCCCAATCCCCGGCTAATCGTCCCCGGCCGGCGGCCCGCTGGCGCTGGTCGGCGGCCGGGTCACGCTCGTCAGCGAGGTGGCCGCATTGGTCAGCGGTCCGCTCCCGGGCATCGGCGTCATCTTGGGCTCGGTCCAGCGCTGCGGCACGTTGAGCCAGTCCGGTTCGGGCCGCCTGCAGCGTCTGCTCGGCGGCCTGGGCTCGGGCCTCGGCCGCCCCAACCCGGGCGTCGTCGATGGCCAGGGCGGCGACCCGCTCGCGTTGTGCCTGCTGCACCACCTCCCGAGCCAGATCGGCCAGCTTGCGCCCTGAGGACCGGGCCCGCGCCCGTAGCTGCTGGAACCCCTCGCCGGGCGTGACCCCATGGGTCGCCGCCAGCACGCCTTTGGCCTGCTCAACCCAGATCCGGCTGGTCAATGCCTGGCGCAGCACCCCACGCACGTGCAGCTGGTCGACGACAGCGACCGGGTCCCATCGCGAGGCGGGGTGCAGGTCCTCCACCGCGACGACGCGGTTCTCGGCATCCGCCAGAAGGCATGGCCCCTCGGCGAGGTCCTGTTGGATCTGCTCCAGCAGCTCCATGGCGGCGTCAGTGATTGCCACCCACTTGGGCTGGTGGTCCTCGTGGGCGAGGGTCAGCCTGGCGCCGTCGACCCCGACCACCGTCCTGATCACCTCCACCACCCGCTGGAATGGAACCAGCAAGCCGCCGGTCTTGGGCAGCATGGCGCGTGCTCGCGGAGGGCGAGCGCGACTACCTGGCCATCAACTGTCATGCTTCGTCCTTGGGTTCCAGCCGACACAGCCTCGCGTGGCGGCTGGTGAATGGTCACCGATCCGGCCACGCAAACAGGCTGTCACCAGTCCACCGCCACCGGTGGGCCTGGTCTCGGATTGGGTCGACGCTGGAGTGACGGACACCCCCAAGCCCATTCGGGGAATAGTGCGGCCGCCGCGAGAGTTGGACAGCTGACGGTGCCCTGAAGCCGTCCGCCCTACCAAGGAGATCTCATCGCGTCCCGCCTGCCTGCCCCCACCACCAACAATCTCGCCCATCATCGAACCGGAGCGGGCGAGCCACTGGTCTTGCTACACGGGGTAGGAGAGTCGGCTGTCGGCTGGCGACCGGTCCAGGAGGCGCTGAGCGACAACTATGACGTCATCGCGTTCGACCTCCCCGGCTTCGGACGCTCACCAGCACTCCCCCCGGGGATCGCGCCGACGGCGACGGCTCTGGCGGATACCATTGAACGCGAGCTGGACCGGCTTGGCGTTGCCCAGTTCCACGTCGCCGGGTATTCCCTGGGTGCCCGGGTCGCCCTCGAGCTGGCCACCCGCGGCCGCACCCATTCGGTCATCGCCATCGCCCCCGACGGGCTGGGCACGCCATTGGAGCGAGTCCACCAGGCGGCGGCACTGTTGAGTGGACGAGCGCTGGCCACGCTCCTTGCCCCCATCGCCACGCCACTGGCCGCCACAGCAGTCGGACGGTCGCTGTTCTTCGCCATGGAGCGGAGCCGTCCCTGGCAGTTGCCCGCCGATGATGCCGGTCAGCTGCTGCTCGACTTCGCCGAGGCCCCGGGGTATCTGGAGACCGTCCAGGCGTCGATGTTCGATGTCCCGACGCGGCTTGAGCGGATCAACTGTCCGGTCCTTCTCCTGCAGGGGACCGCTGACCCATTGGTCAGCATGCAGAGCCCTCGCTTCCTCGCCTTCGTGGGGCACGCGCAGCTGCAATGGCTCCCTGGCCTGAGCCACGTCCCGATCTCCGATGATCCCCGGCTTGTCGCCTCCCTGATGTTGAGGTTCCTCAAGACAGCCATCGAGAGAAGGGACACGGCCGAAGGCCGCCAGCAGGGCGGCGACCCGGGGCAGCTGGTCGATGGCGGCGCTGACCCGCGCCAGATCCGGACTGGCGAGTGGGCTTCAGCCGCCGACTGATTCTCGACCTGGCCTGTGCGGCGTTCCAGGCTCGGGAGCGGCTCGCGGCCCACCTGGCCAAGGCCGACCGGCTGGCAAGCCGGTTCGAAGCCAAGCGGATGCGGGCCGCCGTGGCCGAACAGTACGCGTTATGACCTGCTGACCGCGGAGTCTGGATGCTCGACTCTTGCTGGGCTGGCGCGGGTCAGGGTCGCTGGGTCCGGGCTAGGGGAGCGGGTCGGGAGGTGCTGGACGTTGACGCTCCTCAGCAGCCGAAGCCTCCTCGCCGGGCAGTACGGTCGGCTCGGCTGGCATCGGGGCCAGATCCGCAGGCGGCACCACAGTCAGTGAGGCCGGTGGCACCGTAGGCGTTTCCGGCACTAGGGTGCTCGGCTGCCCACGGCCGCTGCCGGCCTTGGCCCCCAGCACATACCCGGCGGCCCCGCCGACAGCCATGCCGAGGG
>DATHIG010000732.1:0-13333 GCA_035490035.1 Actinomycetes bacterium | reverse complement strand
CCCGAGGTCGTCGAGGCCGCCGCCCTCCTCCCGCGCCCCGCCCCCGCCTGAGCGGCCTACCGGCGGGTGCCCACGACCCGCACCGCCTCGATCCCTCTCCTATCCCCTGGCGTCGAGGGGCTGCCAGGGTCGGGGGTCCGGGCCGATGTACTCCGAGTCGGGCCGGATCAGCCGGTTGTCGGCGTACTGCTCGCGGATGTGGGCGGTCCACCCGGCCATGCGGGAGGCGGCGAACAGGGGGGTGTACAGGTCGGGGGGCAGCCCGAGCGCGGAGTAGACGCTGGCCGTGTAGAAGTCGACATTCGGGTAGAGGGGCTTCTCGGACATGACCGCCTCCTGGACCCGGACCGAGGTGTCGTACCAGCGGGTCTCCCCGAACTGCCTGCCGAGGCGCTCGGCGATCTCCCGCAGGGCGGTGGCCCGCGGGTCCCAGGTCTTGTAGACCCGGTGGCCGAACCCCATGACCTTCTGCTTGCGCCCGAGCTGCCCGCGCACCCAGTCGGAGGCCCGGTCGGGCGAGCCGATCTCGTCCAGCATGTGGCGGACCTCTTCGATGGCGCCGCCGTGCAGCGGTCCCTGCAGGGTCGCGACGGCCGCGGTGGCCGCGGCGTACATGTCGGCCAGGGTGGCCGCGGCGACCCGCCCGGCGAAGGTCGAGGCGTTGAGGGTGTGGTCGGCGTAGAGCACCAGCGTGACGTCGAAGTCGCGGGCCACCTGCGGGTCGGGCTCCTTGCCGGTGAGGGCGTACAGGAAGTTGGCGGCAATCCCGAGGTCGTCGCGCGGCTCGATCGCGTCCGTGCCGGTCCGCAGCCGCTGGTAGGTGGCGATGATCTGGGGGGTCTTGGCCATCAGCCGGTAGGCCTTGCGGAGGTTGGCCTCCTGCGAGTCGTCGTCGGGGTCCACCACCGCCGCGGCCGACACGGCCGTCCGCAGGGTGGTCATGGGCCCGGTCCGGTCGGCCAGCGAGGCGATCAGCCCGACCAGCAGCTCGTCCAGGACGCTCTCCGCCCGGAGGGTGGCGACCGTCTCCTCCAGCTGTGCCGCCGTCGGCAGCTCCAGATGATGGAGCAGGTGGATGGTCTCCTCGAAGCTGGCGTGCGCGGCCAGGTCGGCGATGTCGTAGCCGGCGTAGAACAGCCTGCCCTGCTGACCGTCGACGTCGGAGATCCTGGTCTCGGCGGCGACCACGCCCTCGAGACCCTTGCCCTTGCTCTGTGCCATCTGAGGGTGCCTCCGGTCGTCTCGAGGGACGGGCTCAGCGTCAATCGTAGGGGTTTCGTCCCCCCGTCGTCGCGGAGAGATAACCTGAGCGACACTGCGAGCAAAGGAGCTTCGACATGGCCCATCGCGTCACGTTCATCCCCGGGGACGGGGTCGGACCGGAGCTCTCAGAGGCGACCCGCCGGGTCCTCGAGGGGACCGGTGTGCAGTTCGACTGGGACGTCCAGGAGGCCGGCGCCGAGGTCATCGACAAGTACGGCACGCCCCTGCCCGACCAGGTGCTGGACTCCATCCGGAGCAACGGGGTGGCGATCAAGGGGCCGCTGACCACCCCGATCGGCACCGGGTTCCGCAGCGTCAACGTGGCCCTGCGCAAGGAGCTGGACCTGTACGCCTGCCTGCGGCCGTGCAAGTCCTACCGGGGAGTGCGGTCCCGCTACGAGGACATCGACCTGGTGGTGGTGCGTGAGAACCACGAAGACCTGTACGCCGGCATCGAGTTCGAGCAGGGCACGACCGAGGCCGCGCAGGTCATCGAGTTCCTCAACGGCATCCAGCCCAAGAGGATCCGGGAGGACTCCGGCATCTCGATCAAGCCGATGTCGATCACCGGTAGCCGGCGGATCGCCAAGTTCGCCTTCGACCACGCCCGCGCCTACGGGCGCAAGAAGGTCACCGCGGTCACCAAGGCCAACATCATGAAATACACCGACGGCCTGTTCTACGCGGTCGCCCGCGCGGTGGCGCAGGAGTACTCCGACATCGAGTACGACGAGTACCTGGTCGACAACATGTGCATGCAGCTGGTGCAGAAGCCGGAGAACTTCGACGTGCTGCTGCTGCCCAACCTGTACGGCGACATCCTCTCCGACCTGTGCGCCGGCCTGATCGGCGGGCTCGGGGTCGCCCCAGGGGCCAACCTCGGCGACCGGGTGGCGGTGTTCGAGGCCACCCACGGCTCGGCCCCCAGGTACAAGGGCCAGAACAAGGTCAACCCGATGGCGATGATGCTCTCGGGCATGCTGATGCTGCGCCACCTGGACGAGGGCGAGGCCGCCGACCGGCTGGAGCGCGCCCTGGCCGCGGTGATCGCCGAGGGCAAAAGCGTCACCTACGACATGAAGCCGTCCCGCGACGACCCGACGGCGGTCGGCACCAGCCAGGTGGCCGACGCGGTCATCGCCAGGCTGGAGGAGGGCCCCTGATGGCCAAGGTCACCGTCGTCGGCGCCGGCAAGTACGGCTCGACCACCGTGCAGCGCCTGGCCGAGGCTGGCATCTGTGACGAGCTGGTGATGACCGACATCGTCGAGGGCCTGCCCCAGGGGCTCGCCCTCGACATGATGCAGTCGCGGCCGATCGAGGGCTTCGAGACCCGGGTGGTCGGCAGCAACGGCTACCAGGAGACCGCCGGCTCGGACGTTGCCGTGATCACCGCCGGGGTGCCCCGCAAGCCGGGCATGAGCCGCATGGACCTGCTGGAGACCAACGCCAGGATCGTCGGCGACGTCACCCGGATGGTCGCCGAGCACTCGCCCGACGCCGTGCTGATGGTGGTCTCCAACCCGCTGGACGAGATGACCTCGCTGGCCGCCGAGGTCTCCGGCTTCCCAAGGGAGCGGGTCATGGGCCAGGCCGGGATGCTCGACACCGCCAGGTTCAAGCACTTCCTGGCCGAGGAGCTCGGCACCAGCCCGAGCCGGGTCGAGGCGATGACCCTCGGCTCGCACGGCGACACCATGGTCCCGGTGCCGAGCATGGTCAAGGTCGACGGCAGGCCGCTGACCGAGGTCGCCGACGCCGCCACCATCGAGCGCCTGGTCCAGCGGACCAGGGACGGCGGCGCCGAGGTGGTCGCCCTGCTCAAGTCGGGCTCGGCCTATTACGCGCCCTCCAGCGCGGTCGCCGCCATGGTCGCGGCCGTGCTCGGCGACACCGGCGAGGTCATGCCCGTCTGCGCCTGGGTCGCCGGCCAGTACGGCATCGACGGCGTCTACCTCGGCGTCCCGGCCAAGCTGGGCCAGGGCGGGGTCCAGGAGGTGGTCGAGCTGCCCCTGACCGACACCGAGCTGGCCGAGCTGCGGGAGGCTGCCGAGGCCGTCCGCTCCAAGCAGGCCGACGTGGCCAAGCTGACCGGCTGACCAGGCCGGCCCGGTCCCGGCTGCTCCTCCAGCTCCTCGGAGCCTAGAACGCCGGTCAAGTATCCGGGCTCGAGGGATTTGCGTGGCCGCCGTGGGCGGCGCGCAAGGTCCAGGGCTGCACGGATGGTTTGGCACTGCATGCGGCGCCGGATACTTGACCGCCCTTCTAGGACGTGGTCGGGGGTCCAAGGGGCGGGGGTTCGTATCCACCGATCAGATCGCCGAGCAGCTCGGCGAACGTGATCGCCGTATCGTCCTGGTGGAGCGGACCCACGATCTGTGCGCCGACGGGGAGTCCGCCGGGCGTCCGCCCGATGGGTGCCGCCAGGGCGGGCAACCCCGGAAGCGAGGCGTGCGACACCCAGAAGACCTGGTTGTTGTAGGGCCGGTCACCCTCGGGGGTCGTGATCATGCGCTCCTCGAAGGGTCTGGTGTCGTGTGGAAACGCTGGCGTGAAGTTCGCCGGGCACAGGAACACATCGATGTCGTCGAAGTAGCGGCCCCAGGCGGCACGGGCCGCCATGCGCCGGTTCTCGTGGTCGATGACCTCCGAGAGCGTCGCGAAGTCCCCACCGGGTTGCTGGAAGGCGAAGAACAACCCGACGTGGAACCCGAACGACTCGGCCTGCTGCACGGGGTCCACCCCATCGGGCCAGCCTTCGACGACCGTCACACCGGCGCCGGCGAGCGCGTCCACCGCGTTGGACAGCACCGCGGTGACCTCGCTGGAGACGGGGGCGTGTCCGTGGTCGAGCACGACACCGACGCGAAAGTCCTCCAGCCGGGTGTGGCGCGCTGGCGACAGGGCCCAGGAGTAGGCCTTGGCAGGCTGGCCTTCGGGCCCGCCGGTGACCGCCAACGCCGTCCGCAGATCGCCCGCGGACCGGCCGAGCGGGCCCACCGCCGACAGGTACGTCATGTCGCTCGGGCCCGCTGGCGGACCGGGCGGCTGGAACCCGGTCAACGGGACGGTCCCGACGCTCGGCTTCAGCCCGTAGACACCACAGAAGCTCGCCGGGATGCGGATCGAGCCCACCAGGTCCGACCCGTACTCGAGGAAGGTCATCCCGGCGGACAGCGCCGCGGCCGCTCCACCGGAGGAGCCGCCCGGCGTGCGCGTCGTGTCCCACGGATTGCGGGTGGTGCCGTACAGCTGGTTGGCCGTCTGCCCGAAGTCGCCCAGCATGAAGGCAAGGTTGGTCTTCCCGACGATGATCGCGCCGGCCTGCTCGAGCCGCCGTACGACGGTGGCGTCCGCCGCGGCGACGAAGTCCTTGAAGGCGGGATTGCCCCAGGTGGTGTGCAGTCCGGCGACGTCGAAGCAGTCCTTGATCGTCATCGGGACGCCGTGCAGCGGTCCCGCGTCGCGGCCACGGGCGATCGCCTCGTCGGCCGCGGCCGCTTCCTGCAAGGCTGCCTCGCGGCGGAGCTCGACGACCGCGTTCACGGCGGGATCGACCCTATCGATCCGCGCCAGCAGCAGCTCGGTCAGCTCGCGAGCGGCGATCTCCCTGCGCTGCAGCATTCGTGCCGCATCGGTCGCCGACTGCACCAGTACCTCGTCCATGTCCCGGTCGTCCCGTCAGCTCGTGGCGACCGGTTCCTGGAGCTCGGTCACCCATGCCTCGCGGTCGTCGCCGCACTCCAGATACACCAGATACAGCTCGCGGTCGTACCCGGCCGGGTGGTATGCGTTGGCGTCGATCCAGCGACCCCGGCGCTCGCACCGGGATTCTAGGCTCGGGGTGTCCTTCACCGGGTACCCTTCAAGCGTCACACGACAGGCGATGCGGAGGGCCGGGACATGGCGGGGAACAGCTTCGGGGCCAGGGCCGGGTTGGACGTCGGGGACCGGTCGTTGGAGATCTTCCGGCTGGACGCGCTGGCCTCGGCCGGCGATGTCGGGCGGCTCCCGTTCTCGCTCAAGGTGCTGCTCGAGAACTTGCTCCGCAACGAGGACGGCAGCGCCGTCACCGCCGAGGACATCGAGGCGTTCGCCGGCTGGGACCCGGCAACGGCGGCCGACCGCGAGATCGCCTTCTCGCCGGCCAGGGTGCTGATGCAGGACTTCACCGGGGTGCCGGCCGTGGTCGACCTGGCCGCCATGCGCGACGCCATGGTCGAGCTGGGCGGCGACCCGGCCCGCATCAACCCGCTGGCCCCGGCCGAGCTGGTCATCGACCACTCGGTGGTGGCCGACATCGCCGGCCGGGCCGACGCCTTCGTCCGCAACGTCGAGCTGGAGTTCGAGCGCAACCAGGAGCGCTACGCGTTCCTGCGCTGGGGCCAGCAGGCCTTCGCCGACTTCAAGGTGGTGCCGCCCGGCACCGGCATCGTCCACCAGATCAACTGCGAGTACCTGGCCAGGGTGGTGTTCGTGGGCGACCGCGGCCAGGCCTACCCGGACACCCTGGTCGGCACCGACAGCCACACCCCGATGGTCAACGGGCTCGGCGTGCTCGGCTGGGGCGTCGGCGGCATCGAGGCCGAGGCGGCCATGCTCGGCCAGCCGATCTCGATGCTCATGCCCAAGGTGGTCGGGTTCAAGCTGTCCGGCGAGCTGCCCGAGGGGTCGACCGCCACCGACCTGGTCCTGACCGTCACCGAGCTGCTGCGCCGCCACGGGGTGGTGGGCAAGTTCGTCGAGTTCTACGGTCCAGGGGTCGGCAACGTGCCGGTCGAGAACCGGGCCACCATCGGCAACATGTCGCCCGAGTACGGGTCGACCTGCGCCATCTTCCCGATCGACGCCGAGACGCTGCGCTACCTCGAGTTCACCGGGCGCCCGCCGGAGCTGGTCTCCCTGGTCGAGGCGTACGCCAAGGAGCAGGGCCTGTGGCACGACCCGGACGCCGAGCCCCGCTACTCCGAGCGGGTCGAGCTGGACCTCGGCACGGTGGTGCCGAGCCTGGCCGGCCCGCGCCGGCCCCAGGACCGGGTCGCCCTCTCCGACGCCCGGCGCGGCTTCCGGGCCGCCCTGGCCGACATGGCGCCGGCGACCCCCGAGCGGCCGGACACGCCGACCGACCGGAGGATCCGCGAGGACGGGCCGGACGAGGCCTCGGCAGAGTCGTTCCCGGCCAGCGACCCGCCGGCGGCCATGGCCGGGGGGGTCCAGGACGCCAACCACGACGCGCCGCCGGCGGGGTGGTTCGAGCCCGACCCGACCGGCGTCGGCGGCCGCCCGAGCAAGCGGGTCCCGGTGACGCTGGAGGACGGCACCCAGTTCGACCTCGACCACGGGCACGTGGTCATCGCCGCCATCACCAGCTGCACCAACACCTCCAACCCCTCGGTGATGCTGGCCGCGGGGCTGCTGGCCCGCAACGCCGTCGAGCGGGGGCTCGCCTCCAGGCCGTGGGTCAAGACCTCCCTGGCCCCCGGCTCCAAGGTGGTGATGGACTACTACGAGCGGGCCGGCCTGCTGCCCTACCTCGAGAAGCTCGGCTTCCACCTGGTCGGCTTCGGCTGCACCACCTGCATCGGCAACTCCGGCCCGCTGGCCCCCGAGGTCTCCCAGGCGGTCGAGGAGAGCAACCTGGTGGTGGCGTCGGTGCTGAGCGGCAACCGCAACTTCGAGGGCCGCATCAACCCCGACTGCCGCATGAACTACCTGGCCTCGCCGCCGCTGGTGGTCGCCTACGCCCTGGCCGGCTCGATGGACGTCGACCTGCTCGACGACCCGCTGGGCCACGACCCCGACGGCAACCCCGTCTACCTGCGCGACCTGTGGCCGTCCAGCGCCGAGGTGGCCGAGCTGATCGGCCGGGCGGTGCAGTCGGACATGTTCCGCAAGAGCTACGGCCAGGTGTTCGAGGGCGACGAGCGCTGGAACTCGCTCCAAGTGCCGACCGGGAAGAGCTTCGCCTGGGACGACGCCTCGACCTACGTCCAGCGGCCGCCCTACTTCGACGGCATGCCCGCGACCCCCCAGCCGGTGACCGACATCCGCGGCGCCCGGGTCCTGGCCGTCCTCGGCGACAGCGTGACCACCGACCACATCTCGCCCGCCGGGGTGATCAAGCGCGACAGCCCGGCCGGGAGCTACCTGGTCGAGCAGGGTGTGCAGCCGAAGGACTTCAACTCCTACGGGTCCCGCCGCGGCAACCACCAGGTGATGGTCCGCGGCACCTTCGCCAACATCCGCCTCCGCAACCGGCTCGCCCCAGGCACCGAGGGCGGGGTGACCCTGTACCTGCCACTCAGAGGGGTCGCCGGATCGGCGGAGGATGCTGGCGCCGGCGACTCCCCTGGCGGGGAGCAGATGAGCATCTACGACGCGGCCATGCGCTACCAGGCCGACGGCGTGCCGCTGGTGGTCCTGGCCGGCAAGGAGTACGGGTCGGGATCGAGCCGGGACTGGGCGGCCAAGGGGCCGATGCTGCTGGGGGTGCGGGCGGTGCTGGCCGAGAGCTACGAGCGCATCCACCGGGCCAACCTGGTCGGGATGGGCATCCTGCCGCTCGAGCTGCCGGCCGGAGAGTCGGTGCAGACCCTCGGCCTCACCGGCCACGAGATCTTCGAGATCACCGGGCTGGAGGGCGCCGGCTCCGAGGGCTTCCCCCGCGAGGTCACCGTCAGGGCCGACGACAAGGAGCTGAGCTGCCGGGTCCGGATCGACACGCCCAACGAGGTCGAGTACTACCGCAACGGCGGCATCCTCCAGTTCGTCCTGCGCCAGCTCAGGGGGTAGCGGAACCCGCGGCCGCCGGCCGCGGCGCCTGGCCGAACCAGGCCAGCGAGCCGGCGAGGGCGACGGCCGGGCCGGTGACCAGGGTGGCCGGCGGGTCGACCTGGGCCGTTGCCAGCTCGGCCAGGGTGCCGAGCACGGTCCGCTGGGCGGCGGTGCTGGCCGAGGCGATCACCGCCGCCGGCTCGCCGGCCGGGCGTCCGGCGGCGATCAGCTGGCGGCAGACCTCGCCGAGGCGCTCGGCCGCCATCAGGACCACCAGGGTGTCGGCGGCCATCGCCGTCCGGGTCAGCTCGGCCGGGGCGCCGCCGGCCAGGGTCGCGCTGACCACCGCGAAGCTGGCCGCCAGGCCCCGGTGGGTGACCGGGATGCCCGCGTAGGCCGGGGCGGCGACGGCCGCGCTGACCCCGGGGACGACCTCGAACCGCACCCCGGCGTCGGCGAGGGCGAGGGCCTCCTCGCCGCCCCGGCCGAACACGAACGGGTCGCCGCCCTTGAGCCGGACAACGGTCAGGCCACGCCGGGCCCGGTCGACCAGCAGCCGGTTGATGGCCTGCTGGGGAAGGGCGGCCCGGCCACGGGCCTTGCCGGCGTCGACCCGCTCGGCCCCCCTGGGAGCCAGGTCGAGCAGGGCCGCGGGGGCGAGCCGGTCGTAGACGACCACGTCGGCCCGCTGCAGCACCTCGGCCCCGCGCAGGGTCAGCAGCCGCGGGTCGCCCGGCCCGGCCCCGACCAGGTACACGATCCCGCTCACGACGTCTCCTCCTGCTGGTCCTGATCCACCTGGGCATCCGGCCGGGGTGCTCCTGACCCCTCCAGCAGTCGTTCGCGCAGCCGGGCGGCGGCCAGCTCGCCCTGGCCGGCGCGGACCAGGCCCTCCAGCTCGTCCAGGTCGAGCGCGGCCCGCCAGCGGCGGGCCCGGTCCCCGAGATCGGGCAGGAGGGGAAGGGTGGCCGTCCGGACCTGGCCAACCCGGTCGACCAGCTCGGTCCAGTCCGGGCCGAACCGCTCGCCCAGCTCGGCCCGGAGCCGGCTGGCCAGGGCGGGGGCGCGGCCGCCGGTGCCGATGGCGACCACCAGGTCGCCCCGGCGCACGATCGCCGGGGCGGCGAAGTCGCAGTTGGGCACGTCGTCCATGACGTTCACCAGCACCCCGGCGGCTCTCGCGTCGGCGGCGATGGCCGCGCGGCGGTCCGGCTCGGCCGCGTGGGCCACGCACAGGAACGCGCCGTCAAGGTCGCCGGCGGCGTACCCGCGCCGGTGCACGGTCACCCGCGGCTCGTGCTCCAGCCGCCGCAGCGCCGCCTCCGGCCCTTTGGCGACGACGGTCACCTCGGCCCCGGCCACCAGCAGCCCCTCGACCTTGCCGGCCTCGACCGCGAGCTCGCCCACCACCACCACCCGCCGGCCGGTCAGCTCCAGCAGCACCGGGTACCCGAACGCCATCACGCGCCTCCGGCGGTGATCTGCTGGGTGCGGCTGCGGCGGTCCTCAGGCACGGGTGGTCTCCCCGCTGCGGGAGCTGACGTCGGCGCGCAGGCGGTCGAGCGCGGCGGAGAAGCGGTCGCCCCGGCTGGACGCCGCGGCTGCGCCTGGCATGCGGGCGTGCAGGCCGCACTCGCGGTCCGGGTCCGCCTCCCACCACCAGCGTCCGGCTCGCTCGTCCTCGCCGGGCCGGGTCGGGCGGGTGCAGGGGGCGCAGCCGATCGACGTGTAGCCGCGCTCGTACAGCGGGTTGACAGGCAGGCGGTGGGTGCGCAGGTAGGCCCAGACCTGGTCGCGGGTCCAGTCGGCGAGCGGGTTGAGCTTGACGATGCCGCCGTGGGCGTCGTCCCGCTCGGCCTTGGCGATGCCGGCGCGGGCCGGGCCACCGTCGCGGCGCAGCCCGGTCGCCCAGGCGCCGACACCGGCCAGGGCGCGGTCCAGCGGGGCGACCTTGCGGACGTGGCAGCACAGCTGGCGCAGGGCCGGGTCCTTGTGGAACAGGTTGGGCCCGTGGCGGGCGGCCATGGCCGCGAGCTCGTCCGGGTCGGGGGTGATGACCTCGACCCGGAGGCCCATGCCGGCGCGGACCGCCTCGATGACCTCGTAGGTCTCCTCGGGCAGGCGGCCGGTGTCGAGGGTGAGGACGCGCACGTCCGGGTCGATGCGGCGGGCCAGGTCGAGCACGACCATGCCCTCGGCCTGGAAGCTGGTCACCACGGCGAAGCGGCGCCCGTAGGCACCGATCGCCCAGGCCAGCAGCTCGTCGGCAGGACGTGCTTCGAGGCCGGTGAGGTCGGGTGGCGCTAGCTTTGGTTCAAGGCCGTGCGGCCAGGTGGTGGCGGTCGCCGCCACAGGCGGGCTCCTCTCGACACGCTCGGGTCGCGGATCGGTCCCAGGCCCGGTCGGTCGGAAAGCACGCGAGCTACGTCGTCACACGGCACGACCGCCAGGCCCACGGACACGCGCAGGACACCACCCGCCCGTGGTCGAGGGCGCGGTTGCGGGTCAACAGCGTGGCGGTCATGGCCAGCCACGGTAAGGTACAACCCATCACCTCGGCAACCACCAACCCGGCAAGGAACAGGCCAGTGCCGCCGCGCATCCTCTCGGGCGTCCAGCCCACCGGCAACACCCACCTCGCCAACTACATCGGGGCGAGACGTTCCGAGAGAGCAGGCGCCTGAGACACGGCTACGGCGCCTGCTAGGAAGGAGACAGGCGCCATGAGCAGGGGTTACACTACCCTTCGAGCGAACAGACGTTCGGAGGGACTCTGGCCGTTGGCTGCGGAACCTGGACCGAGCTTCCGATGGGGAGCTATCACCCGTCGATCGGCCGCCACTCGCAAGAAGGTTCGCGGCGAAGATGGCACGGAAACGACCGTGCTCGTGGAAGAGTCGCGGCATCGCCAAGAGGGCTCCATCTTCGAGCACGTTCAGCGGAACGGCCTAGGCGTCATCGTCGGCGTTTACTCTGAGATCGTTTCGGCCTATGACCCTCGGGCCAAGCGCACGGAGTACGAGAACGCGATTGACGATCTTCGAGCGGGACGCATTGACGGCCTGATCGTTTGGAAGCTCGATAGGCTCACGCGGCGCCGCTCCGAGAAGCGGCGCATTCTCAACGTCCTAGAAGAATGCGGCGGCCGTCTCTACTCCATCGTTGAGGGTCTCGACACGGCCGACCCTACGAAGCGTGAGATAACCGAAATCGCCCTCGCTATCTATATCGGCAACGCCGAGGCCGAGAGCGAGGCAATCGGTGAGCGCGTCTCTCTCATGCATCTTGACAGGGCGCGAAAGGGCCTCGTACAGCCCTCAAGCGTTCGCCCCTTTGGTCACTCTGACGATTGGCGAGCCCTCGTGCCTGCCGAGGTTAAGGTATTGCACGAAGCGGCCGAGCGCCTGTTTGCGGGTGAAGCATCCTTCTCGATAGCGGCCGATTTCACCGTTCGGGAGATTCCCAAGCCGAGCGGGAAGACGCATTGGAACAGCAACGTTCTACGGCGGATGCTGCTCTCGCCTCGCATGGTCGGAAAGCGCGAATATGGCGGGACGCTATACGAGCTAGAGGGCGTGCCACCCATCTTCGATG
This sequence comes from Actinomycetes bacterium, assembly GCA_035490035.1. Taxonomy (GTDB): domain Bacteria; phylum Actinomycetota; class CALGFH01; order CALGFH01; family CALGFH01; genus CALGFH01. Next base: position 1,703 of record DATHIG010000732.1, on the reverse strand, counting down.
AAGAGACGTGGGAGAAGCTCTGCGCCGTCCTAGCCAAGCGCGGCGCTCGCTCGGGGCCAGTAGAAACGCATCTACTATCGAGCATCGCTCTCTGCGGTGTCTGCAATCGGACGATGGCAAGCTCAATCTCAGGGCGTAAATCCGTCAAAACCTATGTATGCCGCCCGCGATTCGAGGGCGACCAGGCTTGCCGCAAAATCAGCGTGAGCACGTCGCACGCAGAGCAGAGGGTGAGCGAGCTAGTCATCGCATTTCTGGCCGATAAGGAGAGAGTGAGCAAGCTTCTTCTTCGCTCGGCCGACCCTGAGCAAGTCGCCAAAATCCAAACCCGCGAGGCCGAGCTAACTACAGCCTTGAACGATTTGGATAAGGCCCGCTTCGCCCCGCCACCAGGCGTCCCGCGTATGTCTGATGAGAGGTACTACGAACTAGTCGCCACCATCGAGGCCGAGCGCCAAGAGCTACATCGGCGCTTGGTCGTCACGAGGGAGGCCTCCATTCTCAACGAGGTTCTCCAATTCGAGGATGCCGCCCACGAGTGGGAGACGCGCTCGCTTCACTGGCGCCGTACCGTCCTCAAGCTCGTAACCAAGAGCATTGTGATAGAGCCTCGCGGCAAGCTTCTCGCCAAGGATGATCCAAGGTATCGGCCTGGTTTCAACGCCTTCGACCCTGAGCGAGTGCGAATCACCTTCGCCGACGAAGCCTAGACAAGACGCAAGACAGAAGCCGCGCGGCGTTCTCTCAAGCTCCTTTGGCTAGGCTTCGCCCTCCTCGACCTTGACGAAGCGGATTTGACTTGCGCCCTTGCCCGTCGTGAAGGCCCCGAGGATAGCCCACGGGCCATCGGGCAAGGTAATCCTCACCCCTCCGTTGTCCATCCAATGGACCGTGACGTCGAATTCTGGCCCCTTGGCAACAACCTTATGGATGCTCTTAGCCATTAGGCATCGCTTCCCTCTAGACGCTCGTACTCTTCTCGAATGTCATTGAACGTGGTACGGCAGTTGGCGCAGAGCTTTGCTCCACGCGTGTCAACGCCCCACGTCTTGTACCCGCAGAGCGTGGTAACCATTTTCTCGTCATCGTGGGTCAACGCGACGAGATGAAGCACATCGCTTTGGTTACTGATTCGCGTGCTTCTTGGGCGCTTCGCCATCGTCCCTCTCCTTCGCTGGGCATAGCAGTGTACGCTAGGCTCCTAAGGCATTCTACTTGAGCCAGAATCTCGGCTTCACTACCAAGTCGAAGGGTCAAAAATCATGCCGTTAAGCGACGATCAGTACCGCGCCATCGGGCGGATTACCGTCCTAGCGGTCCACTAGTGACTGAATCAACAATGTTCCCACAATACCGAGGACTCCACCGATGACCGTGAAGATCGCATTAATTGCTATCTCGTCCCTATTTCGCTCCCAGAATGGCGGCGCATCTTTCTGGGTGCGGGGAATTACTATGGCTTGCCGTCGAGCGGTCATAATGACTGAAAGGACAATCGTCAAGAGCGCTGCGGCCCAAGTTCCGATTACCCATTCCACACCGTAACTGTTCAGGGCCCTGCCGCCGCGCCGCGACCGGGTTGACCGTGGGGCGGCTGCTGGTGTAGCTGTGCCGTACGGCCCATGGGCAAGCGGGCGTGACCGCTCGTTGTCGTGTCCTGGAGGCCGCGATCTCTTCCCCCGATCCTGATCTGGAAGCGATCG
>DATHIG010000731.1:0-3126 GCA_035490035.1 Actinomycetes bacterium | reverse complement strand
CCGAGGGGTGGATCGCCACGTTCTCGGATCCGGACGACAACTACTTCCAGCTCATCAGCCCGATGTAGCAGCCGAGCGGCGACAAGATCATGTGCCGGCGAGGCCTCCGGCGACCGACTGCTGGAGTGCCCGGCGAGCGACGACGTAGAACACCACCGCGGGGATCACGTAGATCACGGAAAGGGCGGCCAGGAACCCCCAGTCGACCTGGGTGTAGGAGATGTAGGCGCGGAACAGTCCGAGCGCGATCGGCTGCTTGTCGGGGTCAGAGATGAGCACCAGCGGGATGAGGAACTCGTTCCAGGCGCCGATGAAGGCGATCAGCGCGGCCGCCCCGACGCCGGGTCCGGCGAGCGGCAGCACCACGCGGAAGGCTGCCTGGAGGCGGGTCGCGCCGTCGACCCATGCGGCCTCCTCGATCTGGATGGGCACGGTGTCGAAGAATCCTTTCATCAGCCAGAGCGCCAGGGGGAGTTGCCAGGAGGCGAGGACCAGGGTCACGCCGTAGTAGGTGTCGAGGAAGCCGAGGCCGGTGGCGATCACATACAGCGGGGCGATGATCGCCGTTGGCGGGATGACCCGCAGCAGCAGTATGCCCAGCATGAATGTCCGCCGCCCAGGAAAGGAATAGCGGGATAGGACGTAGCCGGCCATGGTGGCCACCACGATCAACACCAACGTCGCTCCACCGGAGTAGATCAGGCTGTTGATGATGAGCCGTAGGCCGTCCTCGTTGACGAACAGGTTGATGAAGTTGCTCAGCGTCCAGGTCTGGGGGACCTTCACGAAGATGCTGGCCTGGCGGTCGAAGGCGGCCAGGGCCAGCCAGCTGAAGGGCACGATCGCGAACGCGGCGAGCGCGACCAGGATCAGGTAGGCCCCGGTCCTGGCCAGGCTCCGCCGGCCGCGGGCAGGTTGCTTCGCGGCGGCTTGGCGGCCGGGGTCGGCCTGGGGTTCGTCGACGTCGAGGTCGACGTCTCGGCTCATACCTGCTCCCGCATCAGCCACACGTAGTAGGCACCCAGGCCAAGCAGCACGAGGAGCAGAAGTACCCCGGCCGCGCTGCCAAGGCCGATCTGGAAGAACGCGAAGGCTCGCTGGTAGATGTAGATGCCGATGATCTCGGTGGCGTTGCCGGGGCCGCCTCTGGTGAGGAAAAAGACCAGCCCGAAGATCCCGAAGGTTGTGATGGTGGTGAGCATCAGGAAGGTGAGGATCTGGGGGCGGAGGATGGGCAGCACGACCCGGCGGAGCTGCTGCCAGGGGGAGGCGCCGTCGATCAGGCCGGCTTCCAGGGTCGTTCGCGGGATGCTTTCGATGGCGGCGGCGAACAGCACCATGGCGAAGGGGATCCCGCGCCAGATGTTGACCACGGTGACAGTCTCGAAGGCGTGCTGCTGCAGCCACTCCACCGGGCCGAGGCCGACCAGCCCCAGCCCCTGGTTGAGGAGGCCTTCCTGGGTTCCGTTGGCCATGCTCGCCCACAGCAGCGCCGCAACCGCCTCCGGGACGGCCAGGGGGAGCAGGAACACGGCCGCGAACAGCGGCGTGAGGCTTAGCCGCCAGCGGGGCCGATCCGCCATCAGGTAGGCGATCAGGAAGGCGAAGATCGTCTGGCCAACCACGGCCGACAGCAGCACGAAGGCGAACGTCCGCAGCATCGAGCTGTGAAAGCCGGGGTCGTCCAGGAGGCGGGCGTAGTTCTGCAGGCCGACGAAGCGGGGGGAACGGGCCTCGAAGCCGGTGAGCGCCTTGTTGGTGAAGCTCTGGTACACGGCCCAGACCGCCGGCCAGATCGTGAACACACCCAGCAGGACCAGCGCGGGGGAGAGGAACCCGATCAGCGTCAGCGCGTCACGCCAGCTCCGCACCCGGCGCACAGCTGCTCCTACTGCTCGACGACCTTGTCCGGGCCGAGCAGCTGTTTGGCCTGGTCGGCCAGCTGGCCGGCGGCCTGCTCCCCGGTCATCCGCTTGGTGATCACCGCCTCGGTCGCGTCCGCGACGACCTGCATGATCTTGTCGGTGCCCTCGGGCGGCGGGAACGAGCGGGCGCCGCTGAGCTGCTTCTCGGCCGACAGCAGCTCCGGCTCCTCACTGTAGGGCGCGACGTCGGCCAGATCGTCGCGGGGGGAGGCGGCGCCGATGGTGACCGCGTTCTGGGCCATGGCCTCGCCGCTGGCGAGCCACTTGACCAGCTCGAAGGCCTCGTCGGGGTGCTGTGTCTTGCCGGTGACCGCCCACGCCCAGCCAGTCGAGCCGTAGGCGAACGGGGGGCTGTCCCCGTTCTGGGTCGGGAAGTTCCAGGTCGCGACCCGCTTGGTGAGGTCCTTGATCGGCGCGCTCCCCTTGGGGCCATAGTCGAAGAACCAGCACCAGGTGCCGCAGGTCTCGATCAGCAGCTTGCCGGCGGGGAAGTCCTTGTACTTGGGCTGCACCCACGGCTCGGGGTTGAGCAGCGGCTGGACCGGCAGCAGGCCCTCGTTGGTGAGCTGCTCGTAGAACTTGAGGGTGGCGGTCAGGCCGGGGCTGCGCACGATCCACTTCTTCTGCTGGGTGTCGTACAGCTGGCTGCCGGTGCCCAGCATGAGGTGGATGAATCCCTCGCCGAAGGTACCCCCGCCCCACTGCTTACCGGCCGGGAACAGGATCGGGGGCGAGCCGACGGCCTGCTTGGCCTGCCTGGCCCGCTCCACGAGCTCCTGCCAGCTGTTGGGCTGCTCGGTGGAAATGCCCTTGGCCTTCAAGATGTCCTGGCGGTACCAGAGCTGCATGATCGTGGCTTCCCGGGGCACGTAGTAGACCTTGCCGTCGGGTTGCACCGCCTCATCTCGCAGGCGCTTGTAGAAGCGCTGCCAGTCCGCCCAGCCGTTGAGCCGGTCGGTCAGGTCCAGCAGATAACCGCTGGCGGCGAAGGTGCTGGCGTCGGCCGCCCCGATCGAGGTCACATCCGGAGCGTTGCCAGCGTTGTAGTCCAGCGTCAGCTTGCTCTTGAAGGCCCCGTCCTCGGCCGGTCCTTCGATGAGCTTGACCTTGATCTGCCTTCCCTTGGCCGCCATGTCCTGCTCGAACTTGGGCAGCAGCTTGCGCAGTAGCTCGACGCGCGGCTTCTGGTGGTCCTCAAGGG
>DATHIG010000730.1:0-3427 GCA_035490035.1 Actinomycetes bacterium | reverse complement strand
AAGACGGCTTCTTAGGGATCAGGCGGCCATCGGCTGCTGAAAGTGCTATCCCTGTCCTGTCCGGCCCCTGGAGATATCGCGCACCGTTGCCATGGTGTCGGCCTGCTCGACCACCTTGTCCGGGCGGTAGCGCAGCACCCGGGCGAACCGCAGGGCGAGCCCGCCCGGGTAGCGCGGGCTCTGCTGGAGCCCGTCGAAGGCGATCTCCACGACCAGCTCCGGCCGGACGTGGACGGTGTAGTCGTCCCGGGCCACCTCCAGCTCCAGCAGGCGCTCGGTCTGCCAGCTGAGCAGCTGGTCGGTCAGCCCCTTGAAGGTCTTGCCGAGCATCACGAACCCGCCGCCATCGGGGTCGCGGGCGCCCAGATGCAGGTTGCTGAGCCAGCCCTTGCGCCGGCCGTGGCCCCACTCGGCGGCCAGCACGACCAGATCGAGGGTGTGCACCGGCTTGACCTTGAGCCAACCGGCGCCGCGCCGGCCGGCCTCGTAGGTCGCGGCCAGCGACTTGACCATCACCCCCTCGTGGCCGCGGGCAAGGGTGTCGCCCAGGAAGGCCGCCGCGACCCCCGGGTCGGCGGTAACCGTCCGCGGCATGCGCAGCGGCCCGGGCACGGCGGCGGCCATGACGGCATGGCGCTCGGCCCCGACCTGGTCGATCAGGTCCTCGCCGTCCAGGTGGAGCACGTCGAAGACGAAGGCGGTGAGCGGCAGGGCCACAGCCAGCCGTTCGACCTCCAGCCGGCTGCCCACCCGGCCGGCCGTGACCTGGAACGGGTGGGGCCGTCCGTCGGGGTGCAGGGCGATGACCTCGCCGTCGAACACGGCCGCCTGCACCGGGAGGGCGAGCGCGGCCGCCACCACCTCGGGCACGCGGGCGGTGATGTCGTCGAGGGTCCGGGTGAACACAGCCACCTCGTTCCCGGCCCGATGCACCTGGATGCGGGCACCGTCCAGCTTCCACTCGACCGCCGCCTCCCCGACCCGCTCCAGGGCCACCTCGACGCTGATCGCGGTCTGGGCCAGCATCGGCTGCAGCGGGCGTCCGACCTCAAGGCGGAACTCGCGCAGGCCCGGCACGCCCCTGGCCAGCGCGACCTGGGCCACCGGGCCGAGGGCCCCACGCAACATCAGCGCCCGCCGCACCTCGGCTCCCGGCACCCCGGCGGCCCTGGCGATGGCCTCGACCATCACCCCCTCCAGGGCGCCCTGGCGCAGCTCGCCGGAGAGCAGCCGGACCAGGAACCGCTGCTCCGACGCGGTCGCCCGCCCCAGCAGCTCGGCCAGCAGCCGCCTCCGCTCCCCCTGCGACCCGGGCCCGGCCAGCCGCCCGATCCGCTCGAAGCCGGCGTCCACCTCGGCGACGGTCAGCGACGGCGCCGCCGTCGGTTGCGGCGCCTGCCGCAGCGCCGCCCATCCGACCCCGATCTGCCGCTGCCGCAGCTCGCCGGAGAGGAACGCCACCCCAGGGTGGACCTCGCCCGGATCCAGCCGGCGCAGGCACGCCGCCAGCCGCTCCACCTTGGCCAACCGGGCGGAGCTGGCGGCGACGGCCGACGACGTCTCGGCAACCTCGTCGAGCAGCATCGGGCCATTGTCCTGGAACGGCGGTCATCTGTCCGGCGCCGCCTGCGCCCCGAGCCAACCGTGCCGGCTGGAGCTTGCGCGCCGTCAACGGCGGCCACGGCACTGCCCCGGGTCGGGATACCCGGCCGCCCTTCTCGAGCGCCGGACATCCGGCCCGAAGGGTGGCCGGCCGGCCGCCGGCCAGGTAGGTTCCCGGGCGTGCGACGTTCTGGGTGGGTGCTGATCGCGGTCGCCGCCGGGGGTGCCGGGTGGGCGGCCGCGGAGCTGGCCCGGCCGAGGCGGGTCGACATCCGGAGCTTCGAGCCCGACCAGGTGGCGCGGCTGGAGACGGCCATGTGGCGCTCCTACTACGACCGGCGCCGGCTGTCGCTGTTCGGGCAGCTGGTGGCGCTGCTGCAGGGCCAGTTCCAGCTGCGGCCGCTACGGGCGGTGGCCCTGGCCGGCCTGGCCGCGCGGGCCGCGGCGGTGTTCCAGGTCGGCGCCTCCCACGCCGACTACCGGCGCGCGCTCCCCTACCTGGAGCGGTACTACGCCGGCATCCGGGCCGCCAGCAGCGTCGAGTTCGACCCGGTGCGGGCGGCCTGGCTGGAGCTGGAATGGTGGATCGTGCACCGGGAGGCCGACGACCACCCGCCGGGCGACCTGGAGCACGCCCTGGCCGAACTGGCCGCCGAGCTGTACCAGGTGCCGGCCGAGCGGGTGGCCGTGCACGCCGCGCGGCGGGCCGAGGCGATGACCATCCGCGACCGGACCTCGCGGCGGGCGGTCGGGGTGCTGGACGACGACTGGGACCGGATCGAGGCCGTCCTGTGGGTCAGCTGGCGGTCGCTGGCCGCCCAGGTGCGGGCGGCCCCGCAGGAGGCCCTACCCCCGGCCTCGCCCAGCGCCTGACCCACCGAGGCCCGCCCTCGGGTCGGCTCGACCACCCTGCCGGCGTTCGGCCACCACCGCGGCGGCGCCCCAGGCCAGGTCGCCGACGACGAACAGCAGCCGGGACACGACCGCGATCACCGCGGCCCTCGGGGCGGTCACGGTCGAGCCGAGCAGCAGCAGCAGGGCGGCCTCGCGCACCCCGGCCCCGGCGGGCACGATCAGCAGCAGCGGACCGCTGGCGAAGGCGACCGCGAACGCCCCGGTGCACTGCAGGAGGAGCAGCCACCCGCCCTCGGCCCCGAGCTGCCGCGCCAGCACGAAGACCTGGGCCCCGTAGAGGACCCACGAAGCGATCGCCCAGCCGGCGACCCGCAGGATGCCGCCGAGCGACAGCGGGGCCGGCAGCGGCGGCCGTCTGGCCACCCGCAGGGCCACGGCCATGACCCGGTTCAGCACCGGCGGGGTGACCGCCAGCACGGCCAGCGGCAGCACCACCACCAGCCAGCGGTACTCGTCGATCGCGTCCCTGCCCAGCAGCGGGATGACGGGCACGCCGACCGCCAGGCCGGTGCCGATCAGCATCAGCATGAACACGACCACGGCCGCCCCCGACGCCCGCGGCGGCACCCGGTAGTCGCGGCCCAGCCGCATCTGGGTCACCGCCGGCCAGATGGTGCCGGGCAGGTACTTGCCGAGCTGGCCGAGGTAGAACACGCGCATGGCCCCGGGCAGGGGCAGGGTGCCGCCGAGGTCGGCCAGGGCGGCCCGCCAGGACAGGAAGGTGGCGAAGATCCCGGCCAGCACCAGGCACAGGGCGGCCACGACGGCCGGGGCCGACAGCCGGCCGAGCAACGGCTTGGCCTCGTGCCACTGCCCGGCCAGCACCACGGCGATGACGGCCAGGAACAGCGCGGCCACGGCCAGCCGGAGCAGCGTCCGCCAGCGTCTCCAAGGACGGCCGGGGACGTCC
>DATHIG010000729.1:0-3241 GCA_035490035.1 Actinomycetes bacterium | reverse complement strand
GTCTCGCTGGTTGGGCTGGCTCCGGCGCAGGCCGACCACACCCCCGCGCCGGGCGTGGTGACGTTGGTCGGGTCGCTGCAGTCCGAGCTCGGGTGCCCCGGCGACTGGCAGCCCGAGTGCGCCCAGACTCGACTCCAACCGGTCGCGGGGTCGCCTGGAGTGTTCCGGGGCACGTTCGACGTGCCGGCCGGCAGCTACGAGTACAAGGTGGCGCTCAACGGCTCGTGGGAAGAGAACTACGGAGCGGGCGGGGCCGCCGGCGGAGCCAACCTGGCGCTCACGGCGCCCGGTGGGCCGGTTACCTTCTCCTACGACCACAGCACGCACGTGATCACCGACGATGTGCCCGACCCGCTGGGCAGCGAGCGTGCGGCGCAGTGGCTACGGCGCGACCTGATCGCCTGGGATCTGCCGCAGGAGCGCCAAGGCTTCACCTACCGGCTGCACTGGGCGCCTGAAGGGGGACTCGCGGTCGAGGACGGGTCGATCGTCGGCGGTTCGTGGTTCTCCCTGCGGTTGGATGAGTCGGGGCTGCCGGCTGACGTCGTCGCGAACTTCCCGCACTTGTCCGCGTACGAGGCGTTGCGGTTGTCGACCAGGGATGTCCCCCGGGTCCGCGAGGTCCTTACCGGTCAGGTCGTGGTGGCGGCCTACGACGCCCAGGGCCGGCTGGCCAACGTCACCGGGGCGCAGATCCCCGGCGTGCTCGACGACCTCTACGCTGGGGCGTACGAGCAGGACCTCGGCCCGACCTGGCGAGGTCGGTGGCCGACGCTGGCGCTGTGGGCGCCTACGGCGAAGAACGTCGCCCTGCTACTCGACGAGGCGGGCCCCGCGCCTGAGCAGCGGATCGAGATGCCTCGGGACCACGACGGAGTGTGGCAGGTGAAGGGCCGCCCGTCGTGGCGCAACGCGCGCTACCTCTACGAGGTGACGGTCTATGTGCCCGCACAGGACGAGGTGGTGACCAACGTGGTCACCGACCCGTACTCCCTCGCGCTGACCACGAACTCCCAGCGGTCGATCGTCGTCGACCTCCAGGACCCTGCATTGAAGCCGAGCGGCTGGGACCGGCTTGCCAAGCCGGCGCTGGCGCAGCCTGAGGACTCGACCATCTACGAGCTCCACGTGCGGGATTTCTCGATCACCGACGAGACCGTCCGCCCGGCGCATCGAGGCACCTACCTCGCCTTCACCGAAGGCAACAGCGACGGCATGCGCCACCTGCGCAGGCTCGCCCGTGCCGGCATGAACTCGTTGCACCTTCTCCCGGTCAACGACATCGCCACCATCGAGGAGCGCCGGTCAGAGCAGCAGGAGCCGCCGTGCGATCTTGCGTCCTACGGTCCGGCCTCCACCCAGCAGCAGGAGTGTGTCGGGCTGGTCAAGGACACCGACGGGTTCAACTGGGGCTACGACCCCCTCCACTACACGACGCCGGAGGGCTCCTATGCGACCGACCCGGAGGGGCTGGCGCGCACGCGGGAGTTCCGTGAGATGGTCGGGGGCGTCAACGGCGCCGGCCTGCGGGTGATCATGGACGTGGTGTACAACCACACCCCGGCCGCCGGCCAGGATCCGAAGTCCATCCTTGACCGGATCGTGCCCGGCTATTACCAGCGACTTTCAGCCACCGGACAGGTGGAGACGTCCACCTGCTGCGCCAACACCGCGAGCGAGCACCGCATGATGGAAAAGCTCATGGTCGACTCGGTAGTTACCTGGGCGCGGGATTACAAGGTCGACGGGTTCCGCTTCGACCTCATGGGTCACCACTCCAAGGCCAACATGTTGGCCGTGCGCAAGGCTCTGGACTCTATGACGCTGAAAAGGGATGGCGTCGACGGCAGGCGCATCTACCTGTACGGCGAGGGCTGGAACTTCGGCGAGGTGGCCAACAACGCCCGCTTCGTCCAGGCGAGCCAGCTGAACATGGCGGGCACCGGCATCGGTACCTTCTCCGACCGGCTCCGCGACGCGGTGCGCGGCGGCGGACCGTTCGACGCGGACCCACGCATCCAGGGCTTCGCCACCGGCCTCGCCACCGACCCCAACGGGGCTGAGGTCAACGGCACGCCAGCAGAGCAGCTGGAGCGCCTGCTGCACGCGCACGACCTCATCAAGGTGGGCCTGGCGGGCAACCTCCGCGACTACACCTTCGTCAACCGCGACGGGCAGACGGTCAAGGGCTCGCAGGTCGACTACAACGGCCAACCCGCCGGCTACGCCGCCGACCCAAGCGAGACCATCACCTACGTTGACGCGCACGACAACGAGACGCTCTTCGATGTGTTGCAGTACAAGCTGCCGCAGGACACGTCGATGGCCGACCGGCTGCGGATGAACACGGTGGCCCTGTCGACGACCGCGTTCGCTCAGAGCCCGTCTTTCTGGCACGCCGGGACCGACCTGCTCCGCTCCAAGTCCCTTGACCGCAACAGCTACAACTCCGGCGACTGGTTCAACCGGGTCGACTGGTCCTACCAGGATTCCACGTGGGGCTCCGGCCTCCCGCCTGCCGAGGACAACCAGGCGAAGTGGGACTTCATGCGCCCGTTGCTGTCCGACCCGGCCCTGGAGCCACAGGAGGCTGACATCCGGGCCGCGCAGGCCCGCGCCAGCGAGCTGCTCCAGATCCGGTTCCTCTCGCCACTTTTCCGCCTCGGTACCGCCCAGCTCGTGCAGGAGCGCGTCACCTTCCCCACCGGCGGGCCCAACCAGACGCCTGCTGTGATCGTGATGGCGATCGATGACCGGGCCGGGCGTGACCTCGACCCGCGGTCCGAAGGGGTGGTTGTCGTCTTCAACGCCTCCGACGAGGGCACCACCCAGACGGTGGACTCCCTCGCCGGCGAACGGTACGCGCTGCACCCGGTGCAGGCCGCCGGCGGCGACCCCGTCGTCCGCGAGTCGTCGTACGAGGTGGCGTCCGGCGCGTTCACGGTACCAGCCCGCACAGTCGCGGTCTTCGTCACGCCGTAAGCCGTAGCGGGGCGCTGTTGCACCCGGCCATCGCGCGGCAGCGTGAAGCCGCGACCACCGTCGCCGCTCAGATCACCAAGGCCAATTCACTGAACGCGACGGCCACCCGCCGGTTGGCGAACGCGTTTGCGCACCCTTCACGCCGATCGCTAGATGCAACAGTGCCGCCATGCTGACCGGTGGTCAGAAGTCACGTCGCCCATCGAAATGGGAGGCCACCTCCGGTCGAGTCAGCTGGTACAGGGCGATGCGGTGGCCG
>DATHIG010000728.1:0-7094 GCA_035490035.1 Actinomycetes bacterium | reverse complement strand
AGGATCGCCCGGCCAAGCCCGCGCCGGGTCCAGTCGCCGCGGACGAACATGGCCCGCACGCGCGCCGATTCGGTGCGGGGGTCGAGCAGACGGTCGTCGTCCTGCTGGTCGCCGGACCCGGTGTAGAGCTTGGCCCGCCGGCTCCAGCCGCCGCAGGCGACGATCTCCTCATCGGCCTCGTGCACGAGGTAGGTGCCGTCCTGGATGAGCTGCGTGTCCAGATGGGCGATGTGCACCGCGGCGCTGGCGGTCTGCCGTTGGTCGTAGAAGCGGGGGAACAGGTCCAGCACCGAGGCCCGCATCAACTCCGAGATCTGCGGCGCATCGATGGCCCGCGCGAGTCGCTGCGGCGGCAGCGGCAGCCTGCTCAACGACCGCGCCGGGTGTCGTGGGCGCTGATGCTGGTCACGGTCATCCCCCCTCGCCGCGGGAGTCTCCCAGTCTGCCGTGTCGAGAGCAAGAGCAGCAGAGGTTGCATCTGGTGCTTCATCCGCTCGGCAATGTCAGCGTTGCGAATGCTGCGAGGTCCTGTCAGCCCGAACCCGCTGTGGCGCTCAGGTCGGCCAGGGAGGACGAGCCCTAGCACCGGCGCTGAGCAGCGCGGCCAGGAAGACGACGAAGCGCAGGGTCGTCGGCGACGGGTAGGCCAGCACGTCCGGCCTCGGTCGGTCCGGTTGGGCCTATGGGACGCGCTGGTCCCCGGGCGTCGCCATGGCTTACCGCACGACGAGTCCGCCGACGACGGAGTCGGCCAGCAGCAACGTGCCGCTCCCCGTGTCACCATCGAGGCATGGACGGCACGAGAATCGACCGCTGGCTGTGGACGGTGCGGCTGGTGAAGACACGCTCCCTGGCCGCGCAGGCCTGCCGGGCCGGGCACGTGCACATCAACGGGGTGCGGGCCAAGCCGGCCGCGGCGGTCAAGGTCGGCGACACGGTCCGGGCTCGGCTCGGAGGCCGCGAGCGGATCGTGGAGGTGGCCCGGCTGCCCGCCACCCGGGTCGGTGCCGAGCTGGCCGTTGCGTGCCTGATCGACCGCAGCCCTCCCCCGCCGCCCCGCGACCCCCTCGCGGGACTCTTCCCCCGCGACCCGGGTGCGGGCCGCCCCACCAAGCGTGACCGCCGCCAGCTCGACCAGGCCCGCGGCCGCCGCGCCTGACCCTCGTCCTGGGGTGGCGGCGGATGCAAGCCAAAGGGTTCGGCACCCTCACTGAGCTCGCTGTCAAAGCCACCGTCAAGCAGAAGATGCCACCATCGACATGGCAACAAAGTCCGGCGTGGGCAGTAGAGTCTCTGCCATGCAGCAGACGCGTGCGGCGCCGCCGGCGACCTTGGACGCGGTGTTGGAGCGGATCACCTACGCCAACGAGGAGACCGGCTACACCGTAGCCCGGGTCGCGACCGATCGTTCCGGTGACCTGCTGACCGTGGTCGGTCCGCTGCTCGGGGCACAGCCCGGGGAGAGCCTGCGCCTGCGGGGGCGCTGGGCCAGCCATCACCAGTACGGCCGCCAGTTCCAGGTCGAGGCCTACGACACCGTGCTGCCGGCGACGATCCAGGGGATCCGACGCTACCTCGGCTCGGGATTGATCAAGGGGATCGGCCCCAAGATGGCCGAGCGGATCGTTGACCACTTCGGCCAGGCCACCTTGGAGGTGATCGAGCAGGCACCGGGTCGGCTGGTCGAGGTGGCTGGCCTTGGCCCCAAGCGCACCGCGATGATCACCGCCGCCTGGGAGGAGCAGCGCGCCATCAAGGAGGTGATGGTGTTCCTGCAAGGCGTTGGCGTCTCCACCTCGCTGGCGGCGCGGATCTACAAGACCTACCGGGATGAGGCGATCGAGGTGGTCCGGCGCGAGCCGTACCGGCTGGCCGGCGATGTGTGGGGCATCGGGTTCAAGACCGCCGACCAGATCGCCCAGCGCCTCGGCATCCCCCATGACAGCCCCCAGCGGGTCAAGGCCGGCCTGCAGTTCGCGCTGTCGCAGGCCAGCGACGACGGCCACTGCTATCTGCCCGAGACCGAGCTGGTGGCCAAGGCGACGGGCCTGCTGGGTGTGGACGGCGGGCTTGCCAGCCGCTGCCTGGAGGAGCTGCTGGCTGAGGAGGGCGTGGTCGCCGAGCCCCTCCCCGCCCACCTGTCGCTCGGCGTCCCGGAAAGGATGGGGCGGGCCGTCTGGCTGGTACCGTTCCACCGCGCCGAGGTCGCCCTCGCCGCCGGGCTGCTGCGCCTGCTCCAGGCGCCCGTCGATCGCCTGGCCAGCTTCCAGGCGGTGGACTGGACGGTCGCGCTGGACTGGCTGCACCAGAGCACCGGCGTCACCCTGGCCGCCGAGCAGGCCGCGGCGGTCAGGTTGGCCCTCACCCAGCGGCTTGCGGTGCTCACCGGCGGGCCCGGCTGCGGCAAGAGCTACACCGTGCGCGCCATCGTCGCCCTCGCCCGGGCCAAACAGGCCAAGATCGTCCTGGCCGCCCCGACCGGCCGCGCCGCCAAGCGCCTGTCGGAGCTCGCCGGGCTGGAAGCGGCCACCCTGCACCGGCTGCTGCAGCTGCGCCCGGGTGGGGACCCTGCGTTTGACCGCGACCATCCACTGGACGCTGACCTGGTGGTGGTCGACGAGACCTCCATGCTGGATGTGCTGTTGGCCAACAAGCTGGTCAAGGCCGTCCCACCCGGGGCGCATCTGCTGCTGGTCGGCGACGCCGACCAACTGCCCAGCGTCGGGGCCGGGGAGGTGCTGCGCGACCTGCTGGCCGCCGAGCGGCTTCCCCGGGTCCAGTTGACCAGGGTATTCCGCCAAGCCCAGCAGAGCGGGGTGGTCACCAACGCCCACCGGATCAACGCCGGGGAGCCGCCGCTGACCCGCGGTCTTGCTGACTTCTTCTTGTTCGCCGAAGACGACCCCGAGCAGGTCGCCGACCTGGTCGTGGAGATTGTGGCCAACCGGCTGCCGCGCCGCTTCGGCCTGGATTCCCGACGCGACGTGCAGGTGCTGTGCCCGATGCATCGGGGGCCGGCCGGCGCGGGGGTGCTCAACGAACGGCTCCAGGCCGCCCTGACCCCAGCCCGGGAGGGCCTTGCCGAGCGCCGCTTCGGCGGCCGTGTCTACCGGGTCGGCGACAAGGTCATGCAGCTGCGCAACAACTACGACAAGGGCACCGCCGGCGTGTTCAACGGCTCGGTCGGCGTGGTCACGGCCCTCTCGCTCGAGGATCAGGAGCTCCGGGTCCGGTTGGACGAGGACGAGGAGGTCGCCTACGGGTTCGACGAGCTGGACGAGCTGACCCACGCCTATGCGGTCAGCATCCACCGCGCCCAAGGCAGCGAGTACCCATGTGTGGTCGTCCCCCTGACGACCAGCGCCTGGCTGATGCTGCAGCGCAACCTGCTCTACACCGCCGTGACCCGGGCCAAACGCATCGTGGTCCTGGTCGGCAGCCGGCGCGCGCTGGCCAAGGCGGTCCGGACCCCAGGCGCCGGCCACCGCCACACCGCCCTCACCGAGCGGCTACGGACAGGACGGACGATCTAATGGCGATGCAGTGGGCCTTGACGGCGGAGCGAGAACGCGCCTAGGTTCTCGCCGCCGCAACACCGGGCGCGGCTGCTTGGCCTCGTGCCCTTCAATTTCCTCCAGCATCTGGGCAGGCTGCTCAACTACGTCGATCGTGGCTACCCGGTGGGGACCCCTCTCGAGGAGCTCGACGTCGACCTTCGGGCTGCTCCCACCGATCCGCTCGACGCTCAGAGAGGTGACGCGGGACTTCAACTTCGGGCTGGTTCAGGTGGTGCCGACCGGCACGGGAGCCGAGATCGTCCCCACGCTGGCGCACGAGGGCAGCGCGGCCGTGGTCGGGCTGGACCTCGCCGCGCTTGTTCGCTAGCGCGAGCGGGCAAGGACCGGTTCATGGCCGACGCAACCGTGCCGTTTCAACCGGTGCCGGTCTGGGCGTGGGGGGCGGCCACCGGCTTGGACTCCGGCGAGCCTCGCTGACGCAGGAAGATGCCGAGCACGGTGAGCGCGGCCACGGCCAGGAACTCGCTCTGCCAGTTCTGCTGGACTGGAACCAGAACTCCGAGCTGGTCGCGCATGGGCTGCCATGTGGGCCACCCCGGCCGCATGACCTGCCGCTCGGGCCGCGGCTCTTGCGGCCGGGTCGCCGACCTCCCGAGCCGCCGCGTGCGCCTGGGCCGAAAGGGCGCGGACCCTTCCGATCCGCATGTCGCCACGGGCGAAGGCTCGGAGGCCGTCGATGGCATCCCGAGGGCGTGTGTCGCTGGGGGCCTGGGCCTCGAACAGCGACAGCGTCCGCTCCGCACAGTCGGCGGCCCACACGGCCAGCACTCGCCGGTCGTCCTCGCGCAGCGTCAAGGCACCCGGCGGGCGTTTCATACCAGGATTGTCCCATCGCCGGCCCGGCGCTGGCGTACTGGCTGGGCCGCTACGGGTTCAACCCGACCGTAGTGGAGGTGGCGCCGGCGCTGCGCGGCGGCGGCTACGCGTCGACTTCCGCGGCCCGGCCCACCTGACGGTGCTGGAGCGCATGGGCGTCCTGGAGGAGCTGCGCCGACTGCAGACCGGGGTCAGCCCGCTGCGCTTTGTGGACGAGTCAGGTGTGGGGGGCGGGTGCTTCCACGCTTGAGCCGTCCGGGATCTCGACTGGGACGATCAGCGGCCGGCCGTCCTCGTCCAGCACCTCCTGGCCCTGTTCGTCGAAGACCGCATGCACGGGCTGGCCGTCGCTGGTGAGCACCGGATAGCCGTCCCGGTCGATGTAGTACTGGCGCAGCGCGTAACCGTCGGCCCGCGTGATCGGCCCGCCGTCGGCATCCACGAAGACACGCGAACCCCACGGCATCCGCCGGCGTGGGTCCTTGCCGCCGGGGGTCGGCGCCAATTCCAGTCCCGGTGCGACCTGCCCCATGGCCGTCTCCGGATCGAGCTCTGGCTCGGGTGCCTCAGGCGGCGGGACCGCCATCCCCTCGGTGAGATCAAGGACCCGCCGGCGGACCTCGGCCGGGTCCAGGCCCCGTCGATGCCGCAGCCCGGTCGAGGCGGCGTTCCCGGCCCAGTGGCTGGCCAACGCCAGCAGCACGTGCTCGCTGGAGACCTCGGCGTCGGCCAGCAGCACGGCCTCCAGGTGCGCCCGTTCCAGCACCAGCTGAAAGGCAGGGCTGGCCTGCTTCCAGCCGCTGCCGGGCTCGAACGGGTCGACGAAGCTTTGTTGGCGGGCCCGCTGGAGCCGCTCGGCGGTGACACCCAACGAGGCAAGCACCGACCGGGCGGCCCCTGGACAGTCGGGGTGCACCAGCGCGGCCAGCAGATGCTCGAGCCCGATCCAGTCGTGATGGAGCGCCTGTGCGTCGGCGCCGGCGAGGTTGGCCACCGTCCAGACCTGCGGGGACCGGCCGCCGACCTCGGGGAGGTTGGGGCCGCGGTGCAGCGGCCCCCGGTCGGGATGGGCGGCCGCCCACGCCTCCACCGCCGCCCGCGGCCAGGCCCGGCCACCGACGGACGAGGGCTGAAAGGCCGGGAACGCCGGATCGGTGTCGGCCAAGTCGACCACGCGACTGCGGGGCACGCCCAGGATGCGGGCGGCCTCAGCGGCGCTGAGCAACTCGGTGGTCATCGACGGTATCTTCTGCCACCGCTTCGTGGTCGACCAGACCAACCGCAGGTCCCCGGCGGCCAGTCCCGTCGTCCCAGCGATCTGGTGGCTTGATCACCCGCTGCGCCAAGCCGGCCGCTCCGAACCGTCCCCCGCGCGGCGCGGGCGTCGTCGTCCCGATGTTGGCGGCGGTGAGCGCGACCACGGGTGCGACGCATGCGGACTGAACCACCAGCGCACTCAATGTCGGATCGATGCATTGATGCCGGGACGAGTGAGAATCTGGCGGAGTCGAGCTGCCCGATCGACGGCTGCGGGATGGTCGGGTCGCAGGTCCCGGAACGGCCCCAGCCACCTGGCGAGCTGCCGCAGCCCAAGCAGCAGCGCAGACCGACGAACCAGCTCCTCGTACCCCGCCGGGAGCGCAGCGACTTCGCCATAGCCGGCGAGGAGGTCGTCAACAAGGGAGATCGGCGTGCTCTGCTGGTCGTGCAAGAAGAAGTGCCCCAGGTCGAACAGCGGCTCGGTCCCGCGGATCTCACCGAAGTCGATCAACCCGGTGTAGCGGCCGTCGGCCTGGAAGATCGGCGTGGTGTCGAAGTCGCCGTGCGCGAGGGAAGCGTCCTCTAGCTCCCGGCCGCGTTCGCTGGCCACCAGCGACCACAGGCGGTCCAGCTCCGAGCCCGAGAACAGGGCCACCAGCGGCCCCGGCCACGGATCGGGAAGATAGGAGGTCACGAACTCGGCGTAGTTCCTCGACCCTGCGCGAAGTGGCCAGGTCGGAGGCTGGCGCTGCACCCAGCCGAAGCCGTGCATGCCGATCCTGTTGAGCACCGCCAACTCGCGCCCGGCAGCACGGACGACGCGGCGGGCGGCACGCTGGTCGCGACACTGCGCCAGGGGCGCACCGGCGATCTCGCCCATGATGAGCACTGAGCGGCCAAGGGCTTGGTCGAACGGTTCGACGTGGACGACAGGTGGCACGTGGAGACCTTCAACCCGAAGGTGCTCAAGGAGCGCTGCATCGACCGAGAGGTCTTCGTCGTCCTCCTCGGCGACCCGCACATACAGCACCCGCCCCACCGCGTGGACCCGGTACACCTGGGCGGCCACGCCGGCTGGCGTCCGGGCAACCCGCAGCTCAGCACCGAGCACACGCCGCAGGATGGCGTGCAGCGCGTTCCTGTCGACATCAGGCTTGCGCTCCACCATGCACCAGCCCTGCCCACCAACCACGACGCCCGAACATCTCACCCACCGGCGGATCAGAAGTCGGTTCCCATCCGTCCGATGGGTGGCGCTCGGTACCCTCGTCACTGCTCAGGTACGGTCGCCGTCCAGCTGATGTGGCCCTGTCATGCGGTGTGGCGCGTGGCGGAATGACCAGCGGGATGATCGGCGCCAGCTCCTGGCGGCGTTGCCTGGTGTGGCGTCCCCGTTCCCGTCCCACGCCAGTCGGTGGC
The DNA here is from genome assembly GCA_035490035.1 of Actinomycetes bacterium. Taxonomy (GTDB): domain Bacteria; phylum Actinomycetota; class CALGFH01; order CALGFH01; family CALGFH01; genus CALGFH01. The sequence goes on along the minus strand of DATHIG010000728.1, from coordinate 21 downwards.
GACAAGGTTGCGTCCGGCGGC
>DATHIG010000727.1:0-6183 GCA_035490035.1 Actinomycetes bacterium | reverse complement strand
GCTGCGCAGGATCAGCTTGCGCGCCCTGGCCGCCCGGGGCGGCAGGTAGGCGACCCGGCCGCCGGGGTCGCGGCCGGGTGTCGGAGGCGTGGGGTCGCCGGCGGGCACGGGGTGGTCGTCCTCCGGGAGCTTCGGGCGTTGGGGCGGCTCGATGGCCGGGTAGTATCTTCCCAGGTGCGGCCCGGCATTGCGGCCGGACCGAGGCGAAGGCGAAGGGGGCAGACGGCACTGTGGCGCAGGGACGCATCCGGGTGGTGGTGGCCAAGCCAGGGCTGGACGGGCACGACCGGGGAGCCAAGGTCGTGGCCAGGGCGTTACGGGACGCCGGCATGGAGGTCATCTACACCGGGCTGCACCAGACCCCGGAGCAGATCGTGGCCGCCGTCGTCCAGGAGGACGCCGACGCGGTCGGGCTCTCGATCCACTCGGGCGCCCACATGACCCTGTTCCCCCGCGTGGTCGAGCTCCTGCATGAGCGCGGCGCCGACGACGTGCTGGTGTTCGGCGGCGGCATCATCCCTCGCGAGGACATCGTCCTGCTCAAGGAGCAGGGCGTCGCCGAGATCTTCACCCCGGGCACCCCGACCCAGAAGATCGTCGAGTGGCTGCGGAGCGCCATCGACCAGGCCGCCTGACCGGGCACCGCCCCGCCCACCGACGGAGAGGCTGACGCATGGACCTGTTCGAGCATCAGGCGAAGGAGCTGTTCGCCAAGTACGGGGTGGCCGTGCCGCGCGGCAAGGTCGCATGGTCGCCCGAGGAGGCCGAGGCCGCCGCCGCCGAGGTCGGCGGCACGGTGGTGGTCAAGGCCCAGGTGCAGATCGGCGGTCGCGGCAAGGCCGGCGGCATCCAGCTGGCCAAGGACCCGGCCGAGGCCCGCCAGCAGGCCGAGCGGATCCTCGGGATGGACATCCGCGGCCACACCGTCCGGCGGGTGCTGGTCGAGGAGGCCTCCGAGATCGCCGCCGAGTACTACGTGGCCATCCTCCACGACCGGGCCAGCAAGGGCTTCCTGGCCATGGCCTCCGCCGAGGGCGGTGTCGAGATCGAGCAGGTCGCCGAGGAGAACCCGGACGCGATCGTCAAGGTGCAGATCAACCCGCTGGTCGGGCTGCGCGGCTACCACGTCAACCAGCTGGTCTACGGTGCCGGGTTCGACCAGCGGGCCCGCAAGGGCGCGGCGGTGCTGCTGGCCAAGCTGTACGACGTGTTCGTGGCCGCCGACTGCATGCTGGTCGAGGTCAACCCGCTGGTGCTGACCGGCGACGGCCAGGTGCTCGCGCTGGACGGCAAGGTCAGCATCGACGACTCGTCACTGGACCGCCACCCCGACCTCGAGCAGCTGCGCGACACCTTCGCCGCCGACCCCCAGGAGCCGGCGGCCAAGGAGAAGGGCCTCAACTACATCAAGCTCGACGGCTACGTCGGCATCATCGGCAACGGTGCCGGCCTGGTCATGAGCACCCTGGACGTGGTCGCCCAGGCCGGCGGCAAGGCGGCCAACTTCCTCGACGTCGGCGGCGGCGCCTCGGCCGAGACCATGGCCGACGGGCTCGAGGTGATCCTCTCCGACTCCAAGGTGCGCAGCGTGCTGGTCAACATCTTCGGCGGCATCACCCGAGGCGACCTGGTCGCCCAGGGCATCCTGGACGCCCTCGACCGCCTCGGCGACAAGGTCGAGGTCCCGCTGGTGGTGCGCCTGGACGGCACCAATGCCGAGGAGGGACGCGCCCTGCTGGCCGGCTCCCCGTCCGAGAACGTGATCCCGGCAGCCACCATGCTCGACGCCGCCCGCAAGGCCGTCGAGCTGGCCGACACGAAGGCGGGTGCCTGAGCCATGGCCATCCTCGTCGGCCAGCAGACCCGGCTGGGCGTGCAGGGCCTGACCGGTCGCGAGGGCCGCTTCCACGCCCTGCGCAACCGCGACTACGGCACCAACGTGGTCGCCGGGGTCACCCCGGGCAAGGCCGGCCAGGACGTCGAGGGCATCCCGGTGTTCAACACCGTCGCCTCCGCCGTCGCCTCCACCGGCGCCAACACCTCGCTGATCTTCGTGCCGGCCCGCTTCGCCGTCGACGCCCTCTACGAGGCGGCCGACGCCGGCATCGAGGTGGTCGTGCTGATCACCGAGAACATCCCGGTGCTGGACATGACCAGGGCCTACAACTACGTGCGGGCAAAGGGTGTCGCCCTGGTCGGGCCGAACTGCCCAGGGGTCATCTCGCCCGGCAAGGCCAACGTCGGCATCATCCCCGGTGAGATCACCCACGCCGGCCCGGTCGGGCTGGTGTCGCGCTCCGGCACCCTGACCTACCAGGTGATGTACGAGATGGCGGCGGCCGGGGTCGGCCAGACCACCTGCGTCGGCATCGGCGGCGACCCGGTGGTCGGCTCCAGCTTCACCGACGTCCTCGGGCGCTTCCAGGACGACCCGGAGACCGAGGCGGTGGTGATGATCGGCGAGATCGGCGGTGACGAGGAGGAGCGGGCGGCCCGCTTCATCAGCGACCGGATGGACAAGCCGGTGGTCGCCTACATCGCCGGGTTCGAGGCACCGCCCGGCAAGCGGATGGGCCACGCCGGGGCGATCATCTCCGGGTCGAGCGGCACCGCCCAGGCCAAGGCCGAGGCGCTGGAGGCCGCCGGGGTGCGGGTCGGCCGCAACCCCACCGAGGCCGCCGAGCTGGCCGTCGCCGCCGTCAAGGAAGGCTAGCGATCAGGCCCCCAAGCCGCCGTAGTTGGAGGGCGAGCCGGAAGGCCTGCCCGGTGCCGCGCCCTCGGCGAGCACCACCGTGCTCATGATCTTGTCGGCGAAGGTCTGGCGCCTGGCGTCCCAGATCGGCCACAGGTAGCCGATGTAGCAGGGCAGCGCGTCGAGGAAGTGGGCCAGGTCGCGCACGAAGGCCATGCCCCCGCCGATCGGCTGCCCGTCCGACATGCGCACCAGGCGCAGGTTCAGCACCTGCTTGCCCCAGCTCTGCCCGGTCCGGCCCTGCAGGATCCAGCGGTTGTAGACGGTGATCCCGAGGGAGACCAGGTAGAGCAGGAAGACGACAATGGCGCTGGCCCCGCTCATCGGCTCGCCGGCGTCGGGGTTGAACAGGATGGCGGCCAGGAACGCCGGGATGCCGGCGATCAGGCCGTCGATCAGGTAGGCGCCGACCCGCTGCGGCCAGTTGGCCAGCGGCCGGCCCATGTAGAGGCCGGGCTGGTCGCCGCCGTAGGCCGGCGCCGGCTGGCCGTAGCTGGCCGGGGCCGGGGTGCCGTACGGCGGCGGCTGGCTGCCGTAGGGCGGCTGGGCGGGTGGCTGCTGGCCGTAGCCAGGTTGGTTGGGGTCCTGCGGTCCGTACCCCTGGGACATCGGAGCTGCTCCTTGTGGTTGGCTGGTGAGGTGGGTGCCGGCCCGGCGCTCAGAGCCCGGGTCGGCCGGCCTGCTGCTCGGCGAAATCGCCGATCACAGGCAGCTTGAAATGCTTCCCCTGGAAGCCCTGGATCAGGAGGACGATCCAGCCGATGAAGAAGGCGAACAGGACCAGGCCGAACAGCGCGCCGATCGGCCCAGGCATGTAGGGACGGACGACCGCCACCAGGGTCCAGAGCACGCCGTAGGCGATCGCCTGCATGGCGTGGAAGCGGACCTCGGGCCGCTTGTCGACCAGGAAGAAGATCAGGCCGGTCAGCCACGTGAGCACATAGGAAAGGCCGGAGGCGACGTTGGGAGCCATGCCGCTGCCCGCCGGCGGCCTGGAGTACCCGCCTGGCTGCTGGTACCCGCCCGGCTGCTCCCAGCCCTGACCGCCGGACGGCGGGGGAGGGGGTGGGGGAGCGGAACCCGGCTGCTGCTCCCAGGTCTCCCCCTGCGGCGGCGGCGGGGGCGGTGCGCCTGGCGACTCCCACCGGGGTGCCTCATGGGGGGCGCCTGGCTCGTCCCGCGGCTCCCGCGGTGTTGGCCCCTCGGTCATCGTCGTCCTCCTGTCGTCGCGCTCGGCTCGTCCGGCCGGACGAGCCGCCTACACCCACCCGAACCGGTGGAGCTGGAACGCCCAGCTCGCGGCGGCCAGCACCGCGGCCACCCAGTAGCTTTGTCGGCGGCGGGTCGCCGGCCATTGAGCCGGCGGGGCAATCCGACCGGCCGCCCGCGCGGCCATCAACACGAGCATGACCAGGGTGAACCCGGCCAGCACGAGGACGAACGGGTTGGCGGCCATCGCCACCCCCAGGTCGCCCGCGGCCAGGCCGGTGGCGGCGCTGGTCATCCCGCACAGCGGGCACGGGACCCCGGTCAGGGCCCGCAGCGGGCAGGGAAGCCAGAGACCCTCTCCTCCGCTGACCGCCTGATAGGCGACCGCGGCCGCGGCGGCGGCCAGTCCGGCGACACCGAGCTGCTCGGGTACCGAACGAGCGCGCCACGCCCCGGCCGGCTGGACCGTGCCGCCAGCGCGGGCACGGGCGTTCCCGGGAGTCCCGGTGCTCATTCCGCCGTCCCGCTCCCTCCGCTCGGTGCGCCGCATCGGCCCGTTCTTGCAGGCTGGCGCAGTGAACCACATGCGCAGGAGTGGTTCAATCCTCCCACCAGCCCGGTGTCGCGCACTTGCCGGCGCCGGCTCCCGATGGCAGCATCCCGCCCCGGGTATCGAGGAACCGGAGAGGTCGTGGCGGACGCGAAGCGGGTGGTCGTGCTGGTGTCCGGCCAGGGCTCCAACCTCAAGGCGCTGCTGGACGCGGCCGCCGAGCCGGGCTCAAGGATGGCCGTGGTGCTGGTCGCCGCCGACCGCCCCGAAGCCTACGGGCTGGAACGGGCGCGCCTGGCCGGTGTCGACGTCGCCGTCGTCCGTCCAGCCGACCACCCCGACCGTCCCGCCTTCGACCGGGCCCTGCGCGACCTGGTCGCCGCCGCCCGGCCGGACGCGGTCTGCCTTGCCGGGTTCATGCGCATTCTCGGCCCCGACTTCGTGCGGGCGTTTCCCGACCGGATCGTCAACACCCATCCCAGCCTGCTGCCGGCCTTCCGTGGCGCCCACGCCGTCCGCGACGCCCTGGCCTACGGGGTCAAGGTCAGCGGCTGCACCGTCCACCTGGTCGACGAGGAGGTCGACCACGGCCCGGTGCTGTTCCAGGCGGCCGTCCCGGTGCAGGACGACGACGACGAGGACCGGCTGCACGAGCGCATCAAGCGGGAGGAGCACCGGCTGCTCCCGGCCGCGGTGCGCCTGGTCGCCGGCGGCCTGGTCCGGGTCGACGGCCGCCGGACCAGGGTCACCGACGCGGGGGAGGTGGCCGGGTGAACGGGGAGCGCCTGCCGGTCCGCCGCGCCCTGGTCAGCGTGTTCGACAAGGAGGGGCTGGACCGGCTGGCGGCGGCGCTCGGGGCTGCCGGGGTCGAGGTGGTCTCCACCGGCTCGACCGCGGCCGTGCTCGAGGGACATGGCCTGCGCGTCATCCGGGTCGAGCAGCTGACCGGCTTCCCGGAGATGCTGGACGGCCGGGTCAAGACCCTGCACCCCCGGGTCCATGCCGGCCTGCTCGCCGACCGGGGCCGTCCCGAGCACCGGGCAGCGCTGGAGGCGGCCGGCATCGCCCCCTTCGACCTGGTGGTGGTCAACCTCTACCCGTTCGAGGACACCGTCGCCGTCCAGGGCGTCGACGACACCCTGGCCGTCGAGCGGATCGACGTCGGCGGGCCGGCCATGGTCAGGGCGGCGGCCAAGAACCACGCCTTTGTGGCGGTGGTCTGCGACCCCGGCGACTACCGGCTGGTCGAGGCGGCGCTGGCCGCCGGCGGGACCACCCTGGTCGAGCGACGCGACCTCGCCGCCAGGGCGTTCGCCCGCACCGCCGCCTACGACGCCGCGGTCGCGAGCTGGATGGGCGACCGGGCGGGCGGGCAGCGGTTCCCCGAGCGGCTGACCGTCGGGGGGCGGCTGCGGCAGATCCTCCGCTACGGCGAGAACCCGCACCAGGCGGCGGCCTTCTACGTCGCCGGCGGGCCGGGCGGGCCGTGGGGGCTCGGCGCCGCCACCCAGCTGGCCGGCAAGGAGCTGTCCTACAACAACCTGCTCGACGCCGACGCCGCCCTCGCCCTGGCCGCCGAGCACGCCGACCGGCCGTTCGCAGCCATCGTCAAGCACACCAACCCCTGCGGGGCGGCGATCGGCGCGACCCTCGAGGAGGCCTACGCCGGCGC
>DATHIG010000726.1:0-2484 GCA_035490035.1 Actinomycetes bacterium | reverse complement strand
GGGGCCTCGGTGGCGAATTTGCCGTCGACATCGCTCGTTGAGTCCAGTCGGGAGGTCACACAGCCACCTGGGAACTGGTCGTACCAGGTGGCCGCGAACCTGTCGGTGCTGCGCTCGGTCCGCTCAAAGTGCCGCACCCCTGACCGCTGCGACGGCATCTCGGTCGCCTCGGCAGGGTCGCAGGCCGGGGTCAGCCGCACGACCACCGCTCGCTTGCCGGCTCGGTCATGGTCCAGCGTGAATGCCGACCAGCCGTTGCGGGCGTTGGCGCCGGCCACCGCCCAGCCCGGCAAGAGCTCCACGCAGGGGACCAGCGAAGCCGACGGCACCGACTGGGCCTGCAGCCACAATGGCTCCAGATCGGCGCAATCCAGGTTGAAGATCTGCAGCCGTGTGGTGTTGGGGTCATGGTTGAACAGCACCACCTGAACGGTTGGCACGAGCAACACCGCCAGGGGCACGACCAGCAGCAGCAGCCCGATCCGACGTGCGCTCCACCGTTGGATCCGGATCGGGCGCGGCCGTTGCGGCAGCAACTCCAAGAACTCGCCATGCACGTCGCGGCCCTGCTCCCTGAGCATCCGCCGCAGCTGAGACGGCAGGGCCAGCCCCCGGGCGGCCGCGAAGCCTTCGCTGATCTCTTCGGCGCTGAACTGGCGCAGGGCCCGCTGGTACACCCGTTCGGGGCTGGAGCGAAGGGCCAGGCAGAGCATCATGTTGGCCAGGTCGACGGCCTGGCGCCAGGGGGTGGGACGGACCTCGGTGAAGAACACGTCGATCAGCAGCAGCCGACCGTCGCGGACCAGCAGGTTGGCCGGCTTGACGTCGCGGTGGGCCAGGCCGGCCTCCCACAGTTTGCGGATGATCCCCAAGCCGTCGTCGATGACCTGGTCGGTGACCTCGGCCTCGCCGAGCTCCACCGCGCCGTCGAAGAACTCGGTGACCAGCAGATACTCCCGCTCGGGAGTCAGCTCGACCACGCCGTAGGGCCGCGGGCTGGGGAGCCCGGCCAGGTAGAGCTTCTGGAGTGCGTAGTCTTCTTGCTGGACCAGCCGCCGCACGGTGTTGAACGGCTTTTCGTCCTCCAGCCGCCCGTACAGCAACTCCCGGCCCAGCTTGTACCAGCGGTCCGCGCGTAGATGGTTCTTGGCGTACAGCTTGCCGAACAACCAGGTGTCCGGGTCGCCCTTGACCCTGATCCGCAGCGGTGTCGACCCGGCCGACCCGGCCAGCCCGAACGGCTCGACCCCCTCGACCACCAGACCGAGCTGGTCCTGCAGGGCCTGGTGGATCGCCTGCCCGCGTGCCCCACCGACGTCCAGATGCGCGCTCCGCCCACGCCGATAGGTGATCGGGAAAACCTGGCTGGGCGCGAACAACCGAAAGCACACCAGCGGAATGGCCACCCCCAGTGCGACCCCCACCAGCACATCGGTGGGTGCCTCCACCCCCAGGTACAGGTGAGCGACAGCGACCAGGGCAACCAGCGCGGTTGCCACCCACTTGCCGGTCTGGCGCCAGCGGCCCTCCGGCACCAGGCCGTAGAGGATCCCGACCAGGACCACCACCAGCGCCGCCAGCTGCTCGGAGGGTAGCGCCCAGGCGTACCAGTCGGTCCGCAACTCCACCCCGAACGGTCGCGGGCGCTGCACCAGCGGGGCCAGCAGGTACTGGATGATGAACCCCTGCAGGATCCAGGCCAGCAGCACGACCAGCAGCTGCCGCAAGCGTCGACCGATCAGCAGGGCCAGCAGCAGCCCCCACAGCAGCCCAGTGATAGCCACGTACGAGCCGAGCGCGGCCAGCACCTGCATCGCCGCCAGCAGCCCGGGTGCCCGCAACCCAGCCAGCCATCCGACCACCGCATCATCGACGACGGTGACCCCCACCGCGGCACCACCCAGCCCACCGGCGAAGACCAGCAGCGACAGGACCACCGAGACCACGGCGGCGATCAGCCATCCCACCCCGGTGGTCTGCAGATGATGCGGCAACGGCGGAGGCTGCCCGGAAGGACGCCGCCGCCACGGCGAGCGCCGAATCCCGGAAGGGCCGGGCTGGAGCCCCGGGCCAGCAGCTCCGGCTGGCTGGTTTGCGGACACGTCCTGACGCCTCCCAACCCAAGCGGCGACGAGAACGCAGCGGCGGTACCTCCTGCAGACGCGCCGCCGGCCGTCACCCGCGCCGTCGTCGGCGACCGCTCCCCTTGGACAGGAACGCCCGACCCGTGGCCAAGCCGACCCTCGCGCCACAGGGACAGGTGCGACGACCGACCGCTCAGCTTAGGCGCCCGCTCTGAGCGATCGCTAGGGCGGGTTCCGGCGATCAGCTTCCCTGATCTGCGGCCAAGCACGCTCGGCCCCAGACTTCTCGCGGTCGCTGGCCTTCGACGCCCAGGCCCTGCTGGACCCGGCCGCGTTGGCGCTGACCGACCGTCCGGTGCCCCCGCTGATCCGCCCCGCCGCCTTCAACGCCGCTGACCCG
>DATHIG010000725.1:0-3054 GCA_035490035.1 Actinomycetes bacterium | reverse complement strand
GCGGACCCGGGAGAGGTCGGCGCCCAGCTTGACCAGCACCTGGGCGGCAACGCCCTCGCCCTCGCGGATCAGCCCGAGCAGGATGTGCTCGGTGCCGATGTAGTTGTGCCCGAGCTGCAGCGCCTCGCGCAGCGACAGCTCGAGGACCTTCTTGGCTCGTGGAGTGAAGGGGATGTGCCCGGTGGGCGCGCTCTGGCCCTGGCCGATGATCTCCTCGACCTGGGCCCGGACGGCCTCCAGGGAGATGCCGAGCGACTCCAGCGCCTTGGCGGCGACCCCTTCGCCCTCGTGGATCAGCCCGAGCAGGATGTGCTCGGTGCCGATGTAGTTGTGATTGAGGAGCCGAGCCTCCTCCTGCGCGAGCACGACGACGCGTCGAGCCCGGTCGGTGAAGCGCTCAAACATGCCAAACCCCCAGGGATACGGCGGCTGCGGTTCCTTGCCGCCAATCGACTATACACCTGGCCCTCTGGCGCCCCGTACGGGAGGTGGAGGACGTCGTGGTACGGACTCTGTCCACTTCGGCAACGCTCCGGGACCACTGGCTGTTCCCGATTTCGTTGCTGCTTCATCGGCGCTCGCCGCCGGGACTTGACGGGTCGCCGGCCTCCATCTGGATCTTCCTGCCAGACCCTCGCCCGGATGCCGAGCCTCTCGGAACGGTTACAGCTCTTCCGGCCGGAGCTGGGGGAACAGGAGGGCCTCGCGGATCGATGACAGGTCGGCGAGCAGCATGACCAGGCGGTCGACCCCGATGCCGAGGCCGGCGTTGGGCGGCAGGCCGAGCTCCAGCGCCCGCAGGTAGGCCTCGTCGACCACCATCGCCTCCTCGTCACCGCCCGCCTTGGCCAGGGCCTGCTCCTCGAAGCGGGCCCGCTGCTCGTCGGGGTCGGTCAGCTCGGAGAAGCAGTTGGCGTACTCCCGGCCGAGGATGATCAGCTCGAACCGCTCGGTCACGAACGGGTCGTCGCGGTGCGGGTGGGCCAGCGGCGAGACCTCGACCGGGTAGTCGGTCACGAACGTCGGCCCGACGATCCGGTGCTCGGCATGCTTCTCGTACAGCTCCAGCACCAGCTTGCCGGTCCCCCAGCCGGGCTCGTAGGTCAACCCGGCCCGGTCGCACAGCGCGCGGACCTGGTCGAGCGGCCAGTCGTAGGCCAGGCCCGGCTCCCCCAGCGCCTCCCGGACGGCGTCGAGCATGGTGACCTCGCCCCAGTCGCCGTCCAGGTCGACCTCGCGTCCCCGGTAGCTGAGGCGGCGGGGACCGCCGGCGGCGTCGGCCGCCTCCTGGATGACCCCACGGGCCAGCTCCATCATGTCCCGGTAGTCCTGGAACGCAGAGTTGGACTCCAGCATGGTGAACTCGGTGTTGTGGGTGGAGTCGATGCCCTCGTTGCGGAACATCCGCCCCAGCTCGAAGACCCGGTCCACCCCGCCCGCCAGCAGCCGCTTCAGGTACAGCTCGCTGGCCACCCTGAGGTACAGGTCGGTGTCGAGGGCGTTGTGGTGGGTGACGAACGGCCGGGCGTACGCGCCGCCCGGGACCGGGTTGAGGATCGGGGTCTCGACCTCCAGGAAGCCGCGGGCCAGCATCGAGTCGCGCAGCGACCGCACCACCCGGGAGCGCACCAGCATGGCCCGCATGGCGGCCGGGTTGACGGCCAGGTCGAGCTCGCGCTGCCGGGAGCGGACCTCGACGTCGGTCAGGCCCTTCCACTTGTCGGGCAGGGGGCGCAGGGCCTTGCCGAGCAGGAACACCTCGGTCGCCTTGACCGACAGCTCGCCCTTCCTGGTCTTGACCACCGGGCCCTGGACCCCGACCCAGTCGCCCAGGTCCAGGTCGAGCACGACCTCGAACTGCTCGGCCCCCAGGGCGTCGACCGTGAGCATGGCCTGCAGCTCGTCGCCGTCGTGACGCAGCGTCCAGAAGGCGAGGCGGCCCATGGACCGCTTCAGGACGATCCGGCCGGCGACCCGGACGACGTCGCCGCTCTCCTCACCGGCCGCCAGCTGGTGCCAGCCCTGGCGGATCTCGGCCAGGGTGTGGGTGCGGCGGAAACCGACCGGGAAGGCGTCGATCCCGGCCGCCCGCAGCCTGGCCAGCTTGACCCGGCGCGCCCGTTCGACCGCGGAACGGTCCTCGTCGTCGGACACGGGTCGGGCGGCTCCTCGGATGGCGGTCGGGTCGACAGCCGCATGCTACCCGAGGGGCCGCCCTCCCCTGATGGTCAGGGCCGGTCGTCGGGGCGGCGGTCCTCGTCCCGGGTCACGTCCTCCTCGGCGACCACGGTGCCGGTGCTCCGGGTGACCAGGAAGTTGACCGCCCACAGCACCAGGCCGCCGATCAGCAGATAGATGGCGGTCCGGTAGATCTCGCCGGTCCGGTTGATGGGCAGCAGGAACACCAGCGCCACCAGGGCGCCGATGACCGGCATGATCGACGGCGCGACGAAGTGGCTGTGGCCGACCGGGTCGCGCCGCAGCACCAGCACGCAGATGTTGACCAGGAAGAAGACCGAGGTCAGCAGCAGCACGGTGGTGTCGGAGAGGCCGGAGAGGTCGTCGGTGGTGAGGATCAGCAGGATGGACAGGGCGCTGGTGAACAGGATCCCGAACCAGGGCGTCTTGCGCGGTGAGATCAGCGCGAACGGCGCCGGCAGCACCCCCTGGTTGGCCATGCCGTACAGCAGCCGCGAGGCCATCAGCATGTTGATCAGCATGGTGTTGGAGACCGCGATCATGGCGATGGCCGAGAACAGCCTGGTCGCGTCGAAGTCGGGCAGGCCCAGCTGCACGATCTCCAGCAGCGGCCCGCTGGACTCGGTGAGGACGTCGAGGGGCACGGTCATGGCCGCGGTGAACCCGACCAGCAGGTAGACGATACCGGCCGCGACGATGCCGGTGAGCAGGGCCGGCGGGAAGGTCCGCACCGGGTCGCGGACCTCCTCGGCCATGTTCACCGAGTCCTCGAAGCCGATGAAGGCGTAGAACGCGGTCGCCGCGCCGGCGGTGATGCCGGTGAGGGCGCCGAAGCCGCTGTCCTTGAACTCGAAC
>DATHIG010000724.1:0-4352 GCA_035490035.1 Actinomycetes bacterium | reverse complement strand
GTTCAGCAAGCCTTCACCTGGGATTCCGGGTCCGGCCAGCCCGCGGCCGCCTCAGTCCGGGGTGCCGAGCTGGCAGGTCACCGCCAGGTCGGCGAGCTGCTCGTCGGCGACCAGCTCGTGGCTGCGGACGTTCCCGGCGTCGAGGACCTCCTGCAGGGCGCCGGCGAGCAGCTCGAGCCTGCGCCGGGGGCCGCGAACCACCAGACGCTCGACCGGCAGCCGCCGCGGCGCCCCGGCCGCGGACCTCGTCTTGCGGATCGCGCGCAGCACCGCGACGGCGGCGTCGAAGCAGCCGTCGTCGCCACCGTCCGGCAGCTCCTCGGGCCGCGGCCAGGCCGCCCGGTGGATCGAGTCCGCGGCCGACGGGCTGCCCGCGGCTTCGCCCCGGCGCGCCAGCCAGACCTCCTCGGTGACGTAGGGCAGCACCGGGGCCAGCAGCCGGAGCACGACGTCGAGCCCGGTGCGCAGGGTCGCGATGGCGCCGCCGTCCCCGCCGTAGGCTCGTTCCTTGACCAGCTCCAGGTAGTTGTCGCAGAAGTCGGACCAGAACCACTGCTCGGCGGCGGCCAGCCCGGCGGCGTGGTCCCACTCCTCCCATGACCGGGTCGCCCGGTCCGCCACCGCGCGCAGCCGGGCCAGCAGGGCCAGGTCGAGCGGCCGGGGCGACGGGTCCGAGGTGGCGTCGAAGGCGAGCACGAACCGGGCGGCGTTGCGGACCTTGGTCACCAGCCGCTTGCCTTCCTTGAAGACGCTGGGGTCGGCCGCGGCGTCCAGCCCGAGGCGGGCCGAGGCCGACCAGTAGCGGACGGCGTCCGGCCCGTACTGCTCCAGCGGCGCGGTGGGAACGACCACGTTCCCCTTTGACTTCGACATCTTCTTGCGGTCGGGGTCGAGCACGAAGCCGCTGATGGCCACGTCGTGCCAGGGGATCGAGCCGTCCTCCAGCAGCGCGCGCAGGATCGTGTAGAAGTCCCAGGTGCGGATGATGTCGTGGGCGTTGGGCCGCAGATCGGTCGGGTACAGCCTGGCCTGCAGCTCCAGGTCGTCCGGCCAGCCGGTCGCCAGCCGGGGGCTGAGCGAGGACGTCGCCCAGGTGTCGAACACGTCCTGGTCCCCGACGAAGCCGCCCGGCCGCCCGCGATCGGCGGCCCGGTGCCCGCTGGGGATGTCGCTGGACGGGTCGACGGGGAGGTCGGCGTCGTCGGGGAGGAGCAGGCGGTGGTGGTCGACGTTCCCGTCGTCGTCGACGCCGTACCAGACCGGGATGGGCACGCCGAAGGGCCGCTGGCGCGAGACCGGCCAGTCGTAGGCCAGGCCCTCGACCCAGTTCTCGTAGCGCTTGCGCATGGCTTCGGGATGCCACCGGATCCGGCGCCCCTGCCGGAGCAGGGCGTCGCGGTGCGGGAGGACGCGGACGAACCATTGCCGCGAGGTCACGTACTCCAGCGGGCGGTCGCCCTTCTCGAAGAACTTGACCGAGTGGCGGGTCGGCTCCGGGCTTCCATCGACCGCCCCCTCGGCGGCCAGGAGCTCCACGATCCGCCGGCGGGCGGCCGCGACCGACAGGCCGGCGAGGGCGTCGTGGTGGCGACGGGCCGCCTCCTCCCGGATGGTCTCCCAGGGTGCCTGCCCCCATGGGACCGGCTGGATGCGGCCGTCGCGGCCGACCACGGTCCGCGGCTCGACCCCGAGCTCCTTCCAGCGCTCGACGTCGGTTGCGTCGCCGAAGGTGCAGACCATCACGATCCCGGTGCCCTTCCCGGGCTCGGCCGCCTGGTTGGCAAGGATCGGGACGGGGGCGCCGAACAGCGGCGTGACCGCCCGCCGGCCGAACAGCCCCTGGTAGCGGCCGTCGTCGGGGTGGGCGATGACCGCGATGCAGGCCGGCAGCAGCTCCGGCCGGGTGGTGGCGACGACGACGTCCCCGGCGCCCTCGACGGCGAAGCGGATCCGGTGGTAGGCGCTGTCGCGCTCCCGGTCCTCGACCTCCGCCTGGGCCACCGCCGTCTGGAAGTCGACGTCCCACATGGTCGGGGCCATGCGCAGCTCGGCCTCGCCCCGGCGGACCAGGCGCAGGAACGACAGCTGGGAGACGCGACGGCTGCGGTCGTCGATGGTGGCGTAGGTGACGTCCCAGTCGACCGAGAGGGCCAGCTGCTGGAACAACGCCTTGAAGGCCTGCTCGTCCTCCTCCAGGACGACGTGGCAGAGCTCGATGAAGTTCTGCCTCGAGATGGCCAGCACCGGCTCGCCCGGCCGGCTGCCCCGGCCGAACTCCACCTTCAGGTCGGCGTCGTAGGGCACCGAGGGGTCGGGGCGCACGCCGTACACGTTCTGGACCCGCCGCTCGGTCGGCAGGCCGTTGTCGTCCCACCCCATCGGGTATCAGACCCGCTTGCCGCGCATCCGGCGGAACCGGGCCACCAGGTCGGTGTGGGTGAAGGACAGGACGTGCCCGATGTGGAGGGCGCCGCTGGCGGTGGGCGGCGGGGTGTCGATGACGAAGTTCTGGTCGCGGTCCGGGGACGGGTCAGCCCGGTAGACCCCGGAGTCGGCCCAGAACGCCCGGATCTCGGACTCGTTCACCGGAGGGGGCCCTGGCGTGGCCGGTCAGCGGGCACCGGACAGCTCGATATGCTGGGCGCGGACCTTGGCCAGCGCGTCGTCGACCTCGGCCAGGCGGGCGCGGGCCTTGGCGACCACCGGGGCCGGGGCCTTCTCGAGGAAGGCGGGGTTGGCCAGCTTGGCCTCGGCCCTGGCCCGTTCGGCGTCAAGGGCGGCCAGCTCCCGGTCAAGGCGGGCCCGCTCCCCGTCCAGGTCGAGCAACCCCTCCAGCGGCAGGTACAGCTCGGCCCGGCCGGCCAGCAGCTTCGCCGTGGGGATGGGTGGAGCCGACGCGCTCACCTCGACCGCGTCCAGGCGGGCCAGGCGGCGGATGCTCTCCGCCTCGGCGCGGAACAGGGCGGCCTGGCGCTGGTCGGCGGGCAGGACCACGAGCCGGGGGCGGCGGGCCGGGGGCACCCGGTGCTCGGCCCGGAACCTGCGCAGGGCGACGATCGTCTCCTGCAGGTCGGCCATGCCGGCCTCGGCCTCCTGGTCGGCGTCGCCTGGCCGCTCCACCGGCCAGGGACCGAGGGTGATGGTCTCGACCCCGGTCAGGGCCCGACCGAGCTCCTCGGTGACGAACGGCATCACCGGGTGGAGCAGGCGCAGGGTGACGTCAAGGGCGTAGGCCAGGGTGGCGCCGGCGCGCTGGGCGTCCTCGCCGCCGGCGGCCAGCCGCGGCTTGGCCAGCTCGACCGCCCAGTCGGCCAGCTCGCTCCAGGCGAACCCGTGCAGCAGCCGCGCCGCCTCGGCCGGGTCGAAGCCGTCGTAGGCCGCGGTCGCGGCGGCCCTGGTCGTCTCGAGTCGGGAGAGCAGCCATCGATCGGCGAGCGGGCCACCGCCGCCCTGGTTCACCGGAGGGGCAGCAGGCGCCCCCCCGGACTCCCCCGGCACCCTTTCGTCCCCGGACCCCCCCGGCACCCGCGCGGGCTCAGCTCCCTCGAGCGCACCAATCACGAACCGTCCCAGGTTCCAGAGCTTGTTGGCGAAGTTGCGGGCACCCTCGACCCATTCCTCGGCCAGGGGCACGTCCCCGCCGGGGTTGGCCCCCCGGATCAGGGCGAACCGCAGGGCGTCGGTGCCGTAGCGGTCCATCAGCTCGATCGGGTCGATCACGTTCCCGAACGACTTGGACATCTTCTTGCCCTGGGCGTCGCGGACCATCCCGTGGATGGCGACCACCTCGAACGGGGTCGGCGGCTGGAAGTGGCAGCCGAACATCAGCATCCGGGCCACCCAGAAGAAGATGATGTCGTACCCGGTGACCAGCACCGAGGTCGGGTAGAAGGCTGCCAGGTCGTCGGTCTGGTCCGGCCAGCCGAGGGTCGAGAACGGCCACAGCCCGCTGGAGAACCAGGTGTCGAGCACGTCCTCGTCCTGGGTGAGCTCGCCCGCGCCGCACCGGGCGCAGGCGACCGGGTCCTCGCGGGCCACGGTCACGTGGCCGTCCGGGCAGTACCAGGCGGGGATGCGGTGACCCCACCAGAGCTGGCGGGAGACGCACCAGTCGCGGATCTGCTCCATCCAGCCGAAGAAGGTCTTCTCGTAGCGGACCGGCTCGAACCGGGTCTGCCCGGAGCGGACCGCCGCCATCGCCTCCTCGGCCAGCGGCCTGGTGGCCACGAACCACTGCAGCGACAGGCGGGGCTCGACCACCGTGTGGCAGCGGTAGCAGTGGCCGATGGCGTGGCGGTGCTCGTCGATGCCCTCGAGGAGGCCTTCACGGAGCAGGGCTTCCTTGACAGCAT
>DATHIG010000723.1:0-2068 GCA_035490035.1 Actinomycetes bacterium | reverse complement strand
CGTTCCAGTCCTCGGGCACCTCAATGCGGTAACCGGCGCCGCCGTGGATGCCCCACCACCGCTGCGACGGGAGCCCGGGCAGCGCGTCGAACGGAGGCTTCGTCGGGTCAACGAAGTAGTCGGGTGGGGGCTCGGCGTACGACACGGCGGGGACGCCGACGGACACGAGCAGGCTGACGACGGCCACAATAAGCTTGCGCATCGTTCCCGAGGTTGTCCCGGTAGTCGTGGAAGTTGAGGTGGCGGTCCCCGGCTCGAGACCTGCCGGCTGGTAGGTGTCGGGCGTTCCGCCAAGAACACCGAACAGGGGACCACCACCGATGAGCAAGAACTATCAGAAGAAGGCCGCGCCTGTGGGCACCGACGCCGAGTTGGTGCTGCCTGAGGCGGTGACCGTGGCGATGGCCGAGATCGGCGGCGCGGTACGCGAGGGCCTGCTCGCGCTGGCCGTGGCCACCGGTCTGCGGGTGATGACCACGATGATGGACGAGTCGGTCACCGCGCTGGCTGGCCCGAGGGGCCGTCACGAGCCCGACCGGGCCGCGGTCCGTCACGGCAGCGAGTCTGGTTCGGTCATCTTGGGTGGCCGACGGGTCCCGCTGCGCCGACCCCGGGTCCGGGCCACCGACGGCTCGGGTGAGCTACCGGTCGACGCCTATGAGGCCTTCGCCAGCTCGGACCTGCTCGGCGAGATCGCGTTGGAGCGGATGATGGCGAAGTTGTCGACCCGCCGCTACCGGGCCGGGCTCGAACCGGTCGGCGCCGCGGTGGAGGCCACCGCCCGCTCGACGTCGAAGAGCTCGGTGTCGCGTCGGTTCGTGGCCCGCACCGAGACCGCCCTCACCGAGCTGATGACCGCGGAGCTGTCTGGTCTCGACATCGTGGCGGTGATGATCGACGGGGTGCACTTCGCCGGGCACTGCTGTGTGGTCGCCCTCGGGATCGGCATCGATGGCACCAAGCACCCCCTCGGAGTGGTCGAGGGTGACACCGAGAACGCGACGGTTGTCAAGGCGCTCCTCAGCGACCTGCGCGATCGCGGCCTCGATGTGTGCCGTCCGATCCTGGTCGTGATCGACGGCGCCAAGGCGCTCGCGTCGGCGGTGCACGCGGTGTTCGACCATCCCGTCGTGCAGCGTTGCCAGCTCCACAAGATCCGCAACGTCGAAGCCAAGCTCCCCACGGCCCTGGCCGCCACGGTGACCAAGAAGATGCGGGCCGCCTACCACGACCCCGATCCGCTCGCCGCTGAGGCGACCCTCGAGGCGCTGGCCCGCAGTCTCGACAAGGCGCACCCGGGTGCGGCCGGCTCCCTGCGCGAGGGGCTGGCCGAGACGCTGACCATCAGCCGGCTCGGCGTGCCGCCGACCCTGGCCCGGACGCTGCGGTCCACGAACGCCATCGAGTCGATGATCGAGATCTGCCGCGACCACAGCTCGAACGTGAAACGGTGGCGCGACGGACAGATGGTCCTACGTTGGTGCGCAGCCGGGATGCACGAAGCCGCCAAGCAGTTCCGGCGCGTCAACGGTCACCTCCACCTCCCAGCCCTCCGCCGGACCCTCGACGATCACATCGCCAGAACTGTCACACCCGCCTGCCAAGATGAGAATGAAGCAGCCTGAACATCACCGGGCCGCCACCCAAGTTCCACGGAACTCGGGACATCCTCCAAAGCAAGACGCCTACCATTTCGAGGTGAGATGTCCGGGACCGTGAAGGCCATCCGGTGGCTGGTGGAGCCCACTCGGCAGGTGTTGCGGTCCGGAACTCAGCCCTTCGGCGGATGGGGATCGTTGCCGTAGCTGTTGCGACTCCCGATCTCACCGTCCTTCTTGTGGATGATGTGCTCGGTCCGCTCCCGCCTCGCCGTTTCGCGTCCGGCGGCCTGTGCAGCCACCTTTGTGGGAAAGACCTTGCTTACCCGGGCAGCGCCCTCACGGCGGTTGGCCCAGCCGCCGCCGTAGGGGACGGTGTGAATGGCCGGCTTCTTCGCCATGGTGAGCCTCTCTTGGAAAAATGGTTCCGATTCGGAGATTGTGCCTTGTAGACGTGCCTTTCGCTTGGA
>DATHIG010000722.1:0-2315 GCA_035490035.1 Actinomycetes bacterium | reverse complement strand
CGGCTTGAAGACGCTGGCCGCCACCACCTCCTGCCCGAGCAGCCAGCGGGTGGCGTCGATGTCGTGGACGACCGAGTCGGTGATCATCATGTCGCTGGTGAAGCCGGGTGGGACGCTGGGGTTGCGGTGCCGGCAGTGCAGCAGCAGCGGCCGGCCGACCTGGCCACCGTCCACGGCGTCCTTCATGGCCCGGAAGTCGGCGTCGTAGCGGCGCATGAACCCGACCTGGACCAGCCGCCGCGGCCTGGCCGCTTCCGCCTCCAGCACCCGCAGGCAGGCGTCGACGGTCGGGGCGAGCGGCTTCTCGCACAGCACGGGCTTGTCCACGGCCAGGCAGGCCAGGGTGAACTCCTCGTGGGTGTCGCCGGGGGAGGCGATCAGCACGGCCTCCACCTGGTCGTCGCCGACCAGGTCGTGGCCGTCGGAGTAGACGCGGGCGCCGACGCCCTCGCCGACCCGCTTGGCCTGCTCGAGGTTGACGTCGGAGACGGCGACCACCTGGGCGTTGGGGACGCTGGTGGTCAGCCGCTGGACGTGGTCCTGGCCCATCATGCCGGTGCCGACGACCCCGATCCTCAGCGTCATTGCGCATCCCTCCCAACGCCCAGCTGTCGCAGGTACTTGCAGGTCCGGGTCGCGATCGGCAGCGGGTCGTCCGGGTCGCAGGGGTACAGGTCCTGCTCGACGATCATGAACAGCTCGCCGTCCAGGTGCTCGTCGACCGCCGTGAGGAGCGCCTCCACGTCGGGCTCCCCCTGCGGGGGCTCGCACATGACCCCGCGCCGGACCGCCTCCGCGAACCAGAGGTCCTCCGCCTTGACCTGCTCGACGAGCGCCGGGTCGGCCTGCTTCATGTGCAGGTAGCCGATGCGGTCGGGATAGCTGCGGATCAGCTCGACGTTGTCGCCCTGGTAGTAGGCGATGTGGCCGGTGTCCAGGCACAGGTTGACGCTGGCCGGGTCGGTCTCCTGGAGGAACCGCTCGACCTGGGGCTGGGTGCCGACGTAGCTGTCGGCGTGGGGGTGGAACACGGCGCTGACGCCGTGCTCCTCCTTGAGGATCCTCCCCAGCTCCGAGGTCCGGTCGACCAGGGTCCGCCAGCCGTCCTCGTCCAGCTCCCTCGGCCCGAGCCAGCTGCCGTCCAGGTCGCGGAATCCCGCCGGGAGCAGCACCATGTGGCCGGCGCCCATGGCCGTGACCAGCTCGGCCACCTGCCGCGCGTCGCGAAGGTCGGCCTCCCACTGGTCGCGGTTGTGCAGGGCGCCGAAGACGGCCTGCCCCGAGACCTGGAGTCCGCGCCGGTCGACCTCGTCGCGCAGCCGGGCCGGGTCGGTCGGCAGGTACCCGGAGGGGCCTAGCTCCAGCCACCGGTAGCCGGCCTCGGCGAGTTCGTCCAGGAACCGGCGCCACGGCGTCTGGCTCGGGTCGTCTGCGAACCACACGCCCCAGGAGTCCGGGCAGCTGCCCAGCCGGAGCCGGGACCGGGTGGTCGTCCCCGCCGTCGCTGCGGCGTCCGTCATCGGCTCACCTCCCTACGAGCCGCCGTGCTTGGCGACGTACTGCCGGATCCGCTCGAGGTTGTGGATCGAGGACTCGCGGGCCCGCTCCTCCCAGGCGAACACGCAGACGGTGGCGATGCCGTCGAACTCGAGGTCCGCCAGCGTCCTGAAGAACAGGTCCCAGTCGACCTCGCCCTGCCCGATGTCCAGGTGCTGGTGGACCCGGGCCGGCGTGCCCGGCGGGTTGAGGATGTAGCGCAGCCCCGACGACCCCCGGTGGTCGAAGGAGTCGGCGATGTGCAGGTGGGTCAGCAGCGGGCCGGCGTAGCGCATGATCCCTTCCATGTCGCCGCCCTGGTGGAAGGTGTGGGGCGCGCAGTACAGGAAGCTGACCAGGTCGTTGTCGATCCCGCGGACCATCTTGATCGCCGCCCGGCCGTCCTCGATGAAGTCGTCGGGATGCGGCTCCAGGCGCAGCTGGACGCCCTCGCGCTCGAAGACCGGCAGCAGCTCCTCCAGCGAGCGCCAGAACTGCGCCTCGCTGGCCGCGGCCGCCTCCGGCCGGCCGTTGAACTCGGAGTTCATGACCCGGCAGCCCAGGTCGACGGTGACCTGGATGGCACGCTTCCAGTAGCGGACGGCCGCCTGGCGCTCGTCCTCGTCCGGTCCCGACCACTTGTACAGCGGCAGCACCGTAGCGATCGACACGCCGGCGGCGGCCAGCGCCTTCTTGAACGAGGCGATGGTGGCCCTGTCGGCCCGCGGGTGGACGAAGAACGGCAGGAAGTCCTCCCGCGGCGACAGCTCGATATGCTC
>DATHIG010000721.1:0-6463 GCA_035490035.1 Actinomycetes bacterium | reverse complement strand
GAGCCCGAGGCCGAGGGCACTACCGAGGCCGAGGCGGAGGCGCAGGCCGAGGCGAGCCCGGCAGAGGCTGCCGAGGTGGCGGCCGATCCGACCAACGAGACACGCGAGCCTCGGGTCTGAACGGGCTGCCGGCCACCCGAGCGCGACCCACATCGAACCGATAGCGCAGCAAGGAGCACCACCCGACATGGAGATCACGGCCGCTCAGGTCAAGGCCCTTCGTGACGCCACCGGGGCCGGAATGATGGACTGCAGGAACGCGCTGCGTGAGGCTGACGGCGACCTGGACAGGGCCACGCAGCTGCTGCGCGAGGCCGGCAAGGCCGGCGTCGAGAAGCGCGCTGGCCGCAGCGCCACCCAGGGTGTCGTGGACGCCTACCTGCACACGCCCGACCCGAACCTGCCACCGAAGCTTGGCGTGCTGGTCGAGCTGGACTGCGAGACCGACTTCGTGGCCAAGACCGACGAGTTCCAGCGCTTGGCCCACGAGATCGCCCTCCACATCGCCGTCGCCGACCCGACCTACGTCCGGCGCGAGGACGTGCCCGAGCATGTCGTCGAGAAGGAGCGGGAGATCTACGCCAGCCAGGCCGAGGGCAAGCCCGACAACATCGTCGAGCGAATCGTCGAAGGCAAGCTCAAGGACTACTACAAGCAGGTCGTGCTTCTCGACCAGCCGTACATCCGCGACGACAAGCAGACCATCCAGGACCTGCTCGACAGCTACTCGGCCAGGGTCCGCGAGAAGCTCGTGCTGCGCCGCTTCGCCCGCTTCCGGGTCGGGGAGGGCACCTGACCCAGGTCAGCGACCGATCCATCCCCGGGACATGGCACAGGCGCTCTTGAGTGGCCGTGGGTGGAGCCCGAGCTCCTCCCACATCGATCAGGGCTGGCCGGGGGGAGGACCGAACTATGGCGTTTTTGATGGCGGGGGTTGAGGAGGTCCTGGTCGAAGGGGCGGGGGATGGCAAGCCGCGCTTCGACCGGGTCGTGGTCAAGCTGTCAGGGGAGGCCTTCGCCGACTCGGACCTCGGGTTCGGGCTCGACTACGGGAAGATCGACGGCGTCGCCAGGCAGCTGGTCGACGTCCTGGACCTGGGTGTGCAGGTCGCGGTGGTGGTCGGCGGGGGCAACATCGTCCGCGGCTCCGCCGCCGAGGCGGCCGGCATGGACCGGGCGCGGGCCGACTACATGGGCATGCTCGGCACGGTCATGAACTGCCTGGCCCTGCAGGACGCGCTCGAGCGCAGGGGGGTGGTGACCAGGGTCCAGACCGCCATCCAGATGACCCAGGTCGCGGAGCCGTACATCCCGCGCCGGGCCGTTCGCCACCTGGAGAAGGGGCGCATCGTGATCTTCGGGGCCGGCATGGGCGCCCCCTACTTCTCGACCGACACCACCGCGGCCCAGCGTTCGCTCGAGATCGGCGCCGAGGCCATCCTGATGGCCAAGAACGGCGTCGACGGCGTCTACGACGCCGACCCCAAGAAGCACCCGGAGGCGCGCAAGTTCCTCTGGCTCGACTACCTGGAGGCGATCAACCGCGAGCTGCGGGTGATGGACACCACCGCGTTGTCGTTGTGCAAGGATCACGACCTGCCCATCATCGTGTTCGACCTGCTCACGGAGGGCAACATCCGGCGTGCGGTGTGCGGCGAGCCGATCGGCACGGTGGTCGGCCCGACCGACGCCTTCGAGGCAGGGGACGAGTCGCAGCGAGGGGAGCCAAGGTGATCGAGGACACACTCCGGCAGGCCGAGAGCAAGATGCGCAAGGCGATCGAGGTGGCCAAGGAGGAGTTCGGCGGGATCCGCACCGGCCGGGCCAACCCGGCCCTCGTCAACCGCCTCCAGGTCGACTACTACGGCACGCCAACCCCGCTGCAGCAGCTCGCCGGCGTCGCAGCGCCCGAGGTACGGCTGCTGGTCGTCTCGCCCTACGACCGCAACGCCGCCGCCTCGATCGAGAAGGCCATCCGCAACTCCGACCTCGGGATCAACCCGGCCAGCGACGGCCAGGTGATCCGGCTGGCGTTCCCACCCCTGACCGAGGAGCGCCGCAAGGAGTACGTGCGGCTGGCCAAGCACCGGGCCGAGGAGGCGCGGACCAGCATCCGCAACGTCCGCCGGCACGAGAAGGACGCGCTGGAGCGCATGGAGCGCGACAGCGACATCTCCCAGGACGAGTTGCGCCGGGCCGAGCAGCGCCTCCAGGGCATCACCGACAAGTACGTCGCCGAGGTCGACACCCTGCTCCAGCACAAGGAGCGGGAGCTGCTCGAGGTCTGAGCGACCGTGGCAGAGCCGGCCCCGCTCGATCCCGCCGGAGCCGAGGCTCGGGGGCCCAGGCGTGAGCGGCGGGCCGGGCGCAACCTCCCCCTCGCCGTCGGCACCGGGCTGCTGCTCGGCGGCCTGCTGATCGCCACCCTGGTGCTGTCGCGGCCGGCGTTCGTGCTCTTCCTGCTGGGGATCGTCACCCTCGCCCTGCTGGAGCTGCTCGCCGTGCTGCGGGCCAGGGCCACCCGCCCGGCCCGGCCGGTGGTCCTCGCCATGGGGGCGCTGCTGGTGATCGGGGCGTACCTGGAGGGACCGGCAGCGCTGTCGTTCGGGCTGCTGGTGACCATCCTGGCCGCGTTCGGCTGGTACCTGGTCGACCGGGGGCGGACCGAGGTCACCCGCAATGTCGCCGCCACCGTCTTCGCCACCGTGTACGTGCCGTTCATGGCCGCCCACCTGGCGCTTGTGGTCGGCAGGGCCGACCACTACGTCGGTGCCGTCATCGGCTATGCCGTGCTGGTGGTGCTCTACGACACCGCGGCCTACGCCACCGGGGCAACGATCGGCCGCCGCCCGATCGCCCCCCAGGTGTCCCCGAACAAGTCATGGGAGGGCGCGCTCGGGGCCTCGATCGCGTGCCTGCTCGCCGGCGCCTTCCTGCTGCCGCTGTGGGAGCCGTGGACGCTGGCCTCTGGCCTGGTCCTGGCCGTCGCCACCTGCGTGGTCGCGCCGCTCGGTGATCTTTCGGAGTCGATGCTCAAGCGCGACCTGGCCGTCAAGGACATGGGCTCGATCCTGCCGGGTCACGGCGGCATGCTCGACCGGGTCGACGCCCTGCTGTTCATGGCCCCGGTCCTCTACTACGTGCTGGCCGCCTTCGACGTGATCCGGTCGCCGTGACCCGCTCGCTGTACGACCTGGACAGCGGCCAGCTCGAGGCGCTGGTCGCCGAGGCCGGCGAGCCGCCCTACCGGGCCCGCCAGCTCGTGCACTGGCTGGACCGGCGGCGCCAGCCCGACCCTCGGGCCATGACCAACCTGCCCGGCTCTCTGCGGGCACGGCTGTCGGAGCGCTTCGCGGGGACCGGGCTGACCCTCGAGCACCATCAGGCCGGCGACGACGGGTGCACCCACAAGCTGCTGTTCCGGCTGCCCGGCGGGGACGCGGTCGAGTCGGTCCTGATGCTGTACCCGCCGGCCGGGTCCCGCCCCGAGGACGACTGGGAGGGAGGGCCGAGGGGCCGGGCCACGGTCTGCATCTCGACCCAGGCGGGTTGCGCGATGGGTTGCACCTTCTGCGCCACCGGGCAGTTCGGCTTCACCAGGCACCTGTCGGTCGGCGAGGTGGTCGAGCAGGTGGCGAGGGTCTCGACCATGCTGCCGGAGCTGCGACCGGGACCGGGCGCGCCCGACCACCTCACCAACGTGGTCTTCATGGGGATGGGGGAGCCGTTCGCCAACCAGGAGGCCACCTGGGGGGCGGCCTACCGGCTCCACCAGGGGTTCGGGCTGTCGGCCAGAGCCATCACCATCTCCACCGTCGGGCTGGTCCCTGGCATCCGGCGGGCGGCCGGCGAGCCCATCCCGGTCAACCTGGCGGTTTCCATCCACGCCGCCGACGACGCCCTGCGCGACCGGCTGGTGCCGGTGAACCGCACCTGGCCGATCGCCGAGCTGCTCGGTGCCGTCCGCGACTACGTGGCCGCGACCCGGCGCCGGGTGTCGTTCGAGTACGCGCTCATGGCCGGAGTCAACGACGACCCCGGGCAGGCCGAGCGGCTCGGCCGGCTGCTGGCCCCGCTGCGCGTGCCTGGCAGCGGCGGCCACGCCGCCCACGTCAACCTCATCCCCTACAACCCGACCCCCGGCACCGGGTTCGCGCCGCCGTCCAAGGCCGCGGTCCGCCGCTTCCGGGCCGCGGTCGCCGCCTCCGGGGTTCCGGTGAGCGTCCGCGCCAACCGGGGCGTCGGCATCGACGCCGCCTGCGGCCAGCTCCGCACCACCCCCGGCCGCCCCGGCCGCCGGACCCTCCCGCTGGCCGAGGGGCAATGACCGCATCCATCGGGGGGCCCGGCACGCCTCCCCCGAACCCCCCCAGGCCGGTGGGGGTGGCGGTGCTCGGGTCGACCGGGTCGATCGGGGAGCAGGCCCTCGACGTGATCCGGGCCGAGCCGGGGCGGTTCCGGGTGGTGGCGCTGGCGGCGGGCCGCTCGGCGGCGAAGCTGGCCGCCCAGGCCCGAGAGCTGCGCCCGGCCGCGGTCGGGCTGGTCGACGAGACCGAGGCCGCCGCCCTGGCCGCCGAGCTGCCTGCGGGCTGCCGGCTGGCCGTCGGCCCCGAGGCGGTCGCCGAGCTGGCCGCCGCCGACGGCGCCGACGTGGTCCTCAACGGCATCACCGGCTCGGCCGGGCTGGCGCCGACCCTGTGCGCCCTCGGCGCCGGGCGCCGGCTCGCCCTCGCCAACAAGGAGAGCCTGATCGTCGGCGGCGAGCTGGTCACCGCCCTGGCCAGCCCCGGCCAGATCGTCCCGGTCGACTCCGAGCACTCCGGCCTCGCCCAGTGCCTGCGGGCCGGGCGCGCCGAGGAGGTCGCCCGCCTGGTCGTGACCGCCTCCGGCGGCCCGTTCCGGGGCCGTTCGGCCGCCGAGCTGGCCGCCGTGACCCCGGCCGACGCCCTCGCCCACCCGACCTGGGCGATGGGCCCGATGATCACCGTCAACTCGGCGACGCTGATGAACAAAGGCCTCGAGGTCATCGAGGCGCACCTGCTGTTCGGCGTGCCCTACGACCGCATCGAGGTGGTCGTCCACCCGCAGAGCATCGTCCACGCCATGGTCGAGTGGTGCGACGGCTCGACCGTTGCCCAGCTCTCCATGCCCGACATGCGCCTGCCGATCGGCCTCGCCCTCGGCTGGCCGGAGCGGGCCGACCGGCCGGTGGGCCGGCTCGCCTGGGCCCGGGCGGCTGTGCTCGAGTTCCAGCCCGTCGACCGGGTCACCTTCCCGCTGCTCGACCTGGCCGTGCAGGCCGGCAGGCAGGGCGTCACCGCCCCCGCCGCCCTCAACGCCGCCAACGAGGAAGCGGTGATCGCCTTCCTGGCGGGCCGGCTCCCGTTCCTTGGCATCGCCGAGGTGGTGGCCAAGGTGCTCGAGGCGCACCGGCCGCCGGACACCCTCGACCTGGACGCCGTGCTCGCGACCGAGCGGTGGTCTCGCGACCTCGCCCGTACACTGGTCGAGGACCTGACCGCCTCCCGGGGGATTCGATGACCAGCCTGCTCGGCATCACGCTCTTCGTTCTCGCCCTCATGCTGGCCATCTTCCTGCACGAAGGCGGGCACTTTGTGACCGCCAAGCTGTTCGGGATGAAGGTCGAGCGCTTCTTCCTCGGCTTCGGCCCGACCCTCTGGTCGTTCCGCCGGGGTGAGACCGAGTACGGCGTCAAGGCGTTCCCGCTCGGGGGCTTCTGCAAGATCGCCGGGATGAGCCCCTACGAGAGCGACGGCAACTTCCTGGAGGAGGACCGCTCGGCCAGGCGGCAGCCTGCGGCCGGCAAGGACAAGGCCGGAGGTGCGGTGGCGGCGCCGCCGAAGCCGGCCTCCACCCCGACCGAGCCGTCGCGCCAGTTCCGCAACAAGCCGGCCTGGCAGCGGGCGATCGTGCTCGCGGCCGGGTCGTTCACCCACTTCATCGTGGCCATCCTGCTCACCTGGATGGTGCTGGTCGCCATCGGCATCGGCACTGGCCGGGCCACCACCACGATCGACCGGACCGTCCCGCTGAACCAGGGATCGCGCAGCCCCGCCCAGGAAGCTGGGCTCCGGGCCGGCGACCGGATCGTCGCCGTCGCCGGCACCGAGGTCGCCACCTTCGAAGAGCTGCGGGACGCCCTGGCCAACAAGGGCGGCAAGTCCATTCGCATCGACTTCGTGCGCGACGGCCAGCGGCGCTCGGCCACCGTGGACGTGGTAGAGCAGGACGAGCGCGGCTTCCTCGGCTTCCAGCCGAGCGAGGAGACCAGGCGCATCGGCGTCCTCGCCGCCATCCCCGAGTCGGTCGAGCTGTTCTGGAGAACCACCGTGGCCACCGTCGAGGGCCTCGGCGGCTTCGTCACCGGCCTGGCCGACCGGCTGAACGCGCCCGAGCCCGCCCCCGGCGCCGGGGCAGGCGGGGGTGGGCAGGTCCGCGACGG
>DATHIG010000720.1:0-2050 GCA_035490035.1 Actinomycetes bacterium | reverse complement strand
GTCGCGACCATGGCCGAGCCGGCGTCGAAGGCCGGGCGCATGCTCGGCGAGAGCACCGGCAGGACCCGCCACCAGCCGGTGGCCAGCCCGACCACCGACAGGACGGCCGCGGTGGCCGTCAGCACCAGCAGCACCGAGCTGGCCGGGCCGACCATGTCCCGCGCGGATCGGGGCGGGACCAGGAAGACGTCGGGTGCCAGCCTGCTACTTGCTGGTGGCCGCACGCTGGGTTCCGGTGAAGGTGTAGGCGATGACGGAGGTCAGCCCCTGCAGGGTGTTGCCGGCCGTGCTCGGGAGGGTGAGGGTGACTCGCAGGTGATTTGTGGTCCCGGCGGTCAGCCCCAGGTTGCTGAGCGACAGGCTGGAACCGATCACCGCCCGCGAGGCCAGCACCGAGCTGGTCGTGCCCGAGCAGGTATAGGTGTAGGCCGGGGCGCTGCCCCCTTCGGTCCAGGCGACCGAGCAGCGCTCGATGACCATCTGCAGGCCGTCGGTGGCGTCGGTGTCCAGCAGCGAGCTGGTCGATGCGGCGGTGGTCAGCGTGATCGAGGCGAAGTCCTGGTTGCCGGTGTTGCTGACGTTGACCGCACGCTGGATGGTGTCGCCGGGGACAACCCCGGTGGCGGCGATGTTGAGGCGGTTGTCGGCCGTGCCGGTCGCCCCCAGCGCGATCGTGACCGTGCCCGAGGTGATCGACTGCGACACGCTGGCGCTGCTGGTGAAGGCGGCGAACGCCCCCACCCCGGCCAGGGCGACGGCGACCAGGATCAGGGCGATCGACAGGGCCAGCCGGTCGCGTGAGGTGAGGCGGTCAAGGTCCATACGCCCTCTATCGGGTGGGCGCGGCCTGAGTTGAGCCAGAAGGCGCACTAGGATGAGGCACCCGGGATCATCACCCGGGCAGCTGGAGGTGAGCGGCATCGACGAGCAGCGGGTTGCCCTGCTCGGGTACGGGTACTGGGGGCCGAACCTGGCCCGCAACCTGCACATGCGGCTGGGCAGGGCCTGGGTGGCGTGCGTCGACCCCGACCCGGCGCGGCGGGCCGAGGTCGCCCAGCGCTACCCGTGGGTGCGGGTCCTGGCCGACCCGGCCGAGGTCATGGCCGACCCGGAGGTCGACGCCCTGGTGATCGTCTCCCCCGCCCGCACCCACGCGCCCCTGGTCGCCGAGGCCCTGGCGGCCGGCAAGCACGTGCTGGTCGAGAAGCCGCTGGCCCTGTCGACCGGCGAGGCGGTTGGGCTGGCCGAGGCGGCCGACCGGGCGGGCCGGGTGCTGCTGGTCGGCCACACCTTCGAG
Organism: Actinomycetes bacterium; assembly: GCA_035490035.1. Taxonomy (GTDB): domain Bacteria; phylum Actinomycetota; class CALGFH01; order CALGFH01; family CALGFH01; genus CALGFH01. The sequence goes on along the minus strand of DATHIG010000720.1, from coordinate 753 downwards.
TACAACCCGGCCGTGACCCGGATGAAGCAGCTGCTGGACGCCGGCGACCTGGGCGACCTGTGGTATCTCCACTCCCAGCGGGTCAACCTGGGCCGCATCCAGCGCGACATCAACGCCCTGTGGTCGATCGGCCCCCACGACGTCTCGATCGCCAACTACCTGATCGGCGCCGCCCCCCGCTGGGTGTCGGCCCGCGGCGCCCGCTACCTGCACGCCGACGTCGAGGACGTGGTCTTCGCCACCCTCGGCTACGACGAGGGGGTCCTTGCCCACCTGCACGTCTCCTGGCTGGACCCGTCCAAGCTGCGCCGCACCACGGTGGTCGGCTCCCGGCGGATGGTGGTGTTCGACGACCTGGACTCCGAGGCCAAGCTGCGGGTCTACGACAAGGGCGCCGACCCGGTGTCGGGCGGCTTCGGCGAGTTCCAGTTCCGCCTGCGCCGCGGCGACCTGCACGTCCCCCGCACCGACCTGACCGAGCCGCTGGCGCTGGAGCTTGACCATTTCCTGGAGTGCTGCCGCACCGGGGAACGCCCCCGCACCGACGGTTGGAACGGGGTCAGGGTGGTCGCCACCCTCGAGGCCGCCCAGCAGTCCCTCGACAAGGGCGGGGTCCAGGTCGAGGTCGACGCCGGCACAAGGTAGGTCACGGTCGTCGGAATGACTCCGACGCGAATTGTTGGACCTGCCTATGGGAAACGGGTAATTCGACAGGATTGAACTTGTCGAGGCGAAAGTTCGACTATATGGTGC
>DATHIG010000719.1:0-3826 GCA_035490035.1 Actinomycetes bacterium | reverse complement strand
ATCTCATGAAAGCCGAGGCGAAGTCATGAAAGCCGAGGCGAAGAACTCATTGCGCGCTCACTCGGGCGGCTTGGCGTGTTTAAGCCGATACCGCTGGGAGTCTGGCCGAACCGCAACTGCTGCGGCCTGCCCGAGCTCCTCTGGAGTGGGCAGGCCGCAGGCTTGAGAGCAGCGCAGTCAGCGGGTAGGCCCGCGGCCTACCGCAGCTGCAGTGTGGCGATCTTGTTCGCGGCCATCATCGTGTACCACGGGTCCCCGTTGGGGGCGACGGTGATCCCGAACGGTTCGCTGCCCTTGACGGCCTTGGCCTCGGTGATGACGCCGGCGTTGTTGATCTTGGCGATGTTGCCCTTGGTGGTCTGGGTGAACCAGACGGTTCCGTCCGGTGACGCGGCGATGCCCTCGGGGCCGGGGTTGCTTGGCGCGGGGAAGGTGGTCACCACGCCGGTGGCGGGGTCGAGGCGTCCGACGCCTTGTGGAACGAACCTGTGTTGAGGGCATGACTGCCTGAGGACGTGGGCCCGCGGAGCGGCATGGCTGATTTGGGATGGACTCGCGCCGGCGAGCAGGATGCGTGAGTCGGTAATCAAGCGTAGGACCCTCCCGATGGAGTTGGCGCTCCGGGAGGGTCCAAGGCGGTGTCAGCCACCGTGGCCATCGTATGGCCTTGTCCGTGGAGCGTCGAGGCGTACGCGGCTGCTGGCCGAGGGGTGCAGGTGCCGCGTGCCGCCTGCCCGGGCTGTGGCCGGGCGATGGGCTGGTGGTCCGGCTATGCGCGCTACCTGCGAGCGGGCCGGGTGCACCGGATTTGGGTGCGCCGGGCCAGGTGCCGGCCGTGCCGGGTGACCCACGCGCTGCTGCCGTCGTTTTCCCTGCTGCGGCGCTTGGACGTGGTCGAGGTGATCGGCAGTGCGCTGGAGCGGGTGCTCGCCGGGGCTGGCGTGCGCCCGGTCGCCAGCACCCTGGACGTGCCCCACACCACCGTTCGGGACTGGCGGCGCCGGTTCCGCGCCCGTGCGCCTGTGCTGGTGGCTGGCCTTGCGGCGCTGGCGATCGAGCTGGGGGCGCCGGCCACCACCAAGCGTGTGGCCGGCGCGGAGGCCGTTGCGCTCGGCACCTTGGGGGTGGTGTGGGGTCGGGTCCGGCACCGGCTGGGGCCGGCCGCGCCCGGCCGCTGGCAGCTCGCCGCGCTCGTCAGCGGCGGGGCCTGGCTGGCGAGCACCACACGCCCGCCCTGGGCGGGGCTGGCCGGTCGGCGTTGGATGCCGCCCGTCCCTGACCCTCACCAGCAGGAGGCGCTATGGCACCGCCTGAACCGCCCACCGCCGGCCGGCTCGACCCATCCGGGCGGGCCGAGGCTGTCGCGTTGCTGCGCTACCGGGTGATCGCCGAGGCCGCCAACCCCAGGCTGTCGCCGGCCGAGCGCGGCCGGATCGTCCGCGCGCTGGCTGCCCGCGCGCACGAGCATCCCGACGGCAGCATGCGCACGTTCTCGCGCGGCACGCTGGACCGCTGGATCGTCGCCTACCGGGCCCGCGGCCTGGACGGGCTGCGCCCGGTCCGCCGCGCCGACGCCGGCGCGGTGCGCCGCCACCCGGAGTTGCTGGCCGAGGCGGCGGCGCTGCGGGCCGAGCGCCCGGCCCGCAGCGCCGCCCACATCGCCGACATCCTGCGCGCCCGCCATGGCATCCAGATCAGCGAGCGCACCATCCGCGCCCACCTGCGGCGCAAGGGCCTGGACCGGGCCACCCTGGCCGCTGAGCCGGCCCGGGCCTTCGGTCGCTATGAGGCCGAACGGCCCAACGAGCGCTGGATCGGCGATGTGCTCGTCGGACCGTTCGTGCCCCACCCGCGGGTGGCGGGCTCCCAGCGCGCCAAGCTGTTTCTGCTGGTAGACGACCACTCGCGGCTGCTGATACACGGCCGCTGGGTGCTGGAGGAGAACACCCGCGCCGGCCAGGAGGTGTTGCGCCAGGCGATCTGCCGCCGTGGGCTGCCCGAGCAGCTGTACGTGGACAACGGCGCACCCTACGCCAACCAGGCGCTGGAACGATGCTGCGCGGTGCTCGGCATCCGCCTGGTCCACAGCAAGCCGTACCAGCCCCAAGGCCGCGGCAAGCAGGAGCGCCTGAACCGGGTGATCCGCGAGCGGTTCCTGCTGGAGGCCGAACAGGCCGGCATCGCCTCGCTGGAGGAGCTCAACGACCGCTTCGCCGCCTGGGCCGAGCAGGTCGCCAACACCCGGGTCCACACCGAGACCGGCCAGCCCCCGATCGCCCGGTGGCTTGCCGGCGGGCCACCGCGGGCGGCCGATCCGGTGCTGCTGGTCGAGGCGTTCCGCTGGTCGGCGATGCGCATGGTCGCCAAGACGGCGACCGTCTCGCTGGCCGGCAACCGCTACCAGGTCGACCCTTCGCTGATCGGGTGTCGGGTCGAGTTGCGCTACGACCCCGAGGACCTCGGCCAGCTCACCGTCTACGTGGAGGGCCAAGTGGCCGGGATCGCGACCCCGCTGGTCGTCGGCCGCCACACCCACCCAGCCGTTCCCCAAGCGGCCCGCCCGGCACCCCAGCCCACCGGGATCGACTACCTCGGCCTGGTCCAGGCCGCCCACGAGGAGGCCACCGTCGGGCGCATCGCCTACCGGGACCTGCCACTGCCGGGCATGGACGCGCTCACGCCGACCATGGACGCCGCCGAGGTCGAGGTCAAGGAGGACCCATGACCATCACCACCACCATCGCTGCCACCAGCGGAGTCACACCGCCCGAAGACGCACCCACCAGCACACGCGCCTCCTGGATGGCCCACTTCGGCTTCACCCGCACCCCGTTCACCAAGCGCATCGCCGCCCGCGACCTGTTCACCCGCCAGGCCCACGCCGAGGCCGTGGCCCGCATCGGCTTCTGCGTCGCCGAGGCCACCCTCGGGGTGCTGTGCGGCGAGGTCGGCGCCGGCAAGACCGTCGCGGTCCGCGCGGCCGTGGCCACCCTTGACCCCACCCGCCACCACCTTGTCTACGTCCCCAACCCAGCCTTCGGGACCCGCGGGTTGTACGTCGCCATCGTCTCGGCGCTCGGTGCCAGCCCGAGATTCCATAAGGCCGAGGTGATGCGCCAGGCCACCGACCTGCTCGCCGCCGAGGAGGGCGAGCGTCACCGCCGGGTCGTGCTCGTTGTGGACGAGGCGCACCTGCTCACCCCCGAGCAGCTGGAGGAGCTGCGGCTGCTGACCAACGCCGAACTGGACGCCGCAAGTCCCTTTGCCGGCATCCTGGTCGGCCAGCCCACCCTCGCCCGCCGCCTGCGCCTGGCGTGTTTGCCGCGCTCGACCAGCGCATCGCGACCCGATTCACGCTGGCGCCCATGGACCTGGCCGAATCCATGGCCTACCTGCGCCATCACCTCGGGCTGGCCGGCCGCACCGATCCGCTGTTCGCCGACGACGCCGTCGCCCGCCTGCACCGGGTCGCCGGCGGACTCCCACGCAAGCTCAACAACGCCGCCACCGCCGCGCTCATCGCCGCCGCCACCGACGGCAAGGCGCTGGTCGACGACGCCTGCGCCAAGCGGGCGGCAGCCGAGCTCACGCGGGACTGAACCAACGCCAGCCCACATCACGACACCTCGCAGCGCCGATCAGCATCACCGGTCGGCGCTGCACCATCTGCGGCCATGCCCACCAAGCGCTGCCGAACTACGCTCGCTCAATCAAGCCAAACGCTGCTCAAACAGCGCTGCCGGCAACACCACTTGTCGGGTGAGTTCGACGGAGTCGGCTGTAGCCGCGGACCTAGCGCCTAGCACGAGGCTGCTGAGGCCGCCGC
>DATHIG010000718.1:0-7319 GCA_035490035.1 Actinomycetes bacterium | reverse complement strand
CTGCTGTCCATGGAGTGAGCTGCCGTGCTGCCCGTCGTCGACCTGCGAGGCTCGGACCGCGACCCGGCGGAGCTGCTGCCGCGCGCCCCGGCGGGCGCGGTGGAGGCGGCCGTGGCCGGCGTGCGGGAGCTGGTCGCCGGCATCGCCGACCGCGGTGACGCCGCGGTCGCCGAGGCGGCCAGCCGCTTCGACGGGGTCGACGCCCCGCCGGCCGACTGGCGGGCGACCCCCGAGGAGCTGGCCGCCGCCGAGCGCGCCCTCGACCCGGGCCTGCGCGCCGCCCTGCTCGACGCGGCCGAGCGGGCCCGCGCCTTCCACCAGGCGCAACGCCCGGCCGACCTGGTCTGGTCGGATCGGCCAGGGGTCCGCCTGGTCCAGCGGTTCGTGCCCCTGCGCCGGGCCGGCGTGTACGCGCCGGGCGGCCTCGCCGCCTACCCGTCCAGCGTGGTCATGAACGTCGTCCCCGCGCAGGCGGCCGGGGTGGAGCAGGTCGCCCTGGCCACCCCGCCCGGTCGCGGCGGCCGCGGCCACCCGGCCATCCTGGGGGCCGCGGCCCTGCTCGGCGTCGGCGAGGTGTGGCTGCTTGGCGGGGCCCAGGCGGTGGCCGCGCTGGCCTGCGGCACCGAGACGGTCCCGGCGGTCGACTCGGTGACCGGGCCGGGCAACCTCCACGTTGCCCTGGCCAAGCGGGAGGTGGCCGGCCGCGTCCGCACCGACGGCTTCGCCGGCCCGACCGAGGTGGCGGTGCTGGCCGACGCCACCGCCGACCCGCTGCTGGTCGCGGTCGACCTGGTCGCCCAGGCCGAGCACGACCCGCTCGCCGCCTGCCTGCTGGTCACCGACGACGCCGACCTGTGGAAGGCGGTGGAGCCGCTGCTCGCCGAGGAGCTGGCGGCGACCACCCACCGCGACCGGGTCGAGGCCGCCTTCGCCGGCCAGTCGGCGGTGGTGCTCTGCGACGACCGGGCGGCCATGCTCCGGGTGGCCGAGGCGTTCGCCCCCGAGCACCTGGAGCTGCTGGTCAGCAAGCCCGGCGAGCTGGCCGACCGGGTCCGCAACGCCGGGGCGGTGTTCGTGGGGCCGTGGACGCCGGTCGCCCTCGGCGACTACGCGGCCGGGACCAACCACGTGCTCCCGACCGCCGGGACGGCCAGGTTCGCCTCCGGGCTGTCGACCTTCGACTTCCTGCGCACGGTCCAGGTGGCCGAGTTCGACCGGGAGGCGCTGGCCGTGGCCGCGCCCACCGTCTCCGCGCTCAGCCGGGCCGAGGGCCTGCCCGCCCACGGCCGCGCCGTCGCCGCCCGCCTCCCGGACGGGTCGCACCCGCGGGGTCCGAGGAACCCCGAAGGGGCGCCCCGGTGGGTCGGAGAGCTCTCCCGAAGGGGTGCCCCGGCCGATCAGGCGGATGCGGCGGGGGACGGCGCATGAGCGCCTCGGCGCCCGGGATGGCCGGGCGGGTCAGGGTCAGGGACGACCTGGCCGGGATGGTGCCGTACGGGGCGCCGCAGCTCGACGTGCCGGTACGGCTCAACACCAACGAGACCCCCTACCCGGTGCCCGAGGCGGTCCTCGACGACCTGGCCGAGGCGGTCCGGCGCCTGGAGCTGCACCGCTACCCGGACCGGGAGGCGACCGAGCTGCGCGACGCCCTGGCCCTGCACGCCGGCCACGGGTTCGAGGGCACCTGGGCGGCCAACGGGTCCAACGAGGTCCTGCAGCAGCTGCTCCTCGCCTTCGCCGGCCCTGGCCGGTCGGCCCTGGTCGTCGAGCCGACCTACGCGATGCACTCGCTGCTGGCCAGGGCCACCGGCACCCGGCTGGCGACCAGGGTCCAGCCGCGCGACCAGCTGCTCGACCCAACCGCCGCCGCCGACCTGGTCGCCGAGGCGGCCGCCGACCTGACCTTCTGGTGCTCGCCCAACAACCCGACCGGCGAGGCGACCGGCCCCGACGTCCTCGCCGCGGTCTGCGCGGCCGCCCCCGGCCTGGTCGTGGTCGACGAGGCCTACGGCGAGTTCGGCACCTCGCACGCCGCCGGGCTGCTGTCCCGCGCTCCCAACCTGGTCGTCACCCGCACCTTCTCCAAGGCGTTCCGCATGGCCGGCGTGCGGCTCGGCTACCTGCTCGCCGACCCGGCGGTGGTCGACGGCGTCCGCCTGGTCCGTCTGCCCTACCACCTGTCCGCGCTCACCCAGGCGGTCGGGCTGCGGGCCCTCCACCACAGGGGCGCCCTGATGTCCCACATCGTCGCCACCGAGCGGGAACGGGAACGGGTGGCGGCCGCCCTTGTCCGCCTGCCCGGGGTCGGGGTCCTGCCCAGCGACGCCAACTTCCTCTGCTTCACCACCCCGGTCGACCCGCGACGACTGTGGTCCGGCCTGCTCGACCGCGGGGTCCTGGTCCGCGACGTGTCCTCCTACCCGACCCTGGACCGGTACCTGCGGGTCACGATCGGCACCCCGGCCGAGGACGACGCCTTCCTGGCCGCGCTCGCCGAGGAGCTCGCCTGATGGGCGGGCCGCGTAGCGCCCGGGTCGAGCGGCGCACCGCCGAGGTCTCGGTCACCGTCCAGCTCGACCTGGACGGCACCGGGGCCGGCGGCTCCGACACCGGGGTCCCGTTCCTCGACCACATGCTCGCCCAGCTGGGCAGGCACGCCCGCTTCGACCTCCGGGTCGACGCCAAGGGCGACCTCGAGATCGACGCCCACCACACCGTCGAGGACACCGGCATCGCCATCGGCCAGGCCCTGGCCGAGGCCCTCGGCGACAAGGCCGGCGTCCGCCGCTTCGGCGACGCGGTCGTGCCCCTCGACGAGGCCAGGGCGACGGCCGCGGTCGACCTGTCCGGCCGCCCCTACCTGGTCTGGGACGTCGAGGTCGCCGCCGCCCCCGGGGAGCTGGGCAGCTTCGACCCACGCCAGGCCCGCCACCTGCTGGAGGCCCTGGTCGCCAACGCCCGCTGCACCATCCACCTCCGGCTGGAGGCCGGCGACCTGCCCCACCACTGCCTCGAGGCCTGCTTCAAGGCCCTGGCCCGCGCCCTTGGCGACGCCTGCGCCCCCGACCCCCGCGCCGGGGTCGGCAGCACCAAGGGGATGCTGGGATGAGCCGCCGGCCACCGGTCGCGGTGCTGGACTACGGGGTCGGCAACCTCCATTCGGCGGCCAAGGCGCTCGACCGGGCCGGGGCCGAGGTGCGGGTGGTGCCGACGGTTGACCAGGCGGCCGGCGCGGCCGGGCTGGTGGTGCCAGGGGTCGGCGCCTACGGGGCCTGCCTGAGCGGCCTCGGGAGCGCCGGCGGCGCGGCCGCGGTGGCCGGGTGGCTCGACGGTGGCCGGCCGCTGCTCGGCATCTGCGTCGGCATGCAGCTGCTGTTCGAGGCCAGCGAGGAGGGCCCGGTCGGCGACGGCGTCGGCGTCCTCCCCGGCAAGGTCAGACGCCTGACCGGCCCGGTCAAGATCCCGCACATCGGCTGGGACGAGGTCGTGGTGCGACCGGGCAGCCGCCTGTTCGCCGGCCTGGAGGACGGGACCCGGTTCTACTTCGTCCACTCCTACGCCCCCGAACCGGACGGGGACGCGGTCGCCGCCGTCTGCGACTACGGTGGCCGCTTCGCCGCCGCCGTCGAGCACGGCAACCTGTTCGGCACCCAGTTCCATCCCGAGAAGTCGGGCCGGGGCGGCCTCGCCCTGCTCGCCAACTTCGTCGCCGAGGTCCGGTCGGCATGACCCTCGAGCTGCTCCCGGCGGTCGACCTGCTCGACGGGCAGGCGGCCCGGCTGGTGCAGGGCGTCGCCGGCAGCCAGACCGCCTACGGCGACCCGGTCGAGGCCGCGACCGGCTTCGCCGCCGAGGGCGCGCGCTGGCTGCACGTGGTCGACCTGGACGCCGCCTTCGGCCGCGGGCCCCGCAACCGCGAGCAGCTGGGACGCATCGTCGCCGCGGTCGCCCCGGTGCGGGTCGAGGCCTCCGGCGGGGTGCGCACCCCGGCCGACCTGCACGCCCTGCTCGACCTGGGCGCGGCCAGGGTGGTGATCGGCACCGCGGCCCTCGAGGGCCCGGAGTGGGTCGCCGAGGCCTGCGCCAGCCACGGCGAGGCGGTCGCGGTCGGCCTTGACGCCCGCGGCCGGACCCTGCAGGCCCGCGGCTGGACGACCAGTGGCGGCGACCTGTTCGAGGTCCTGCACCGGCTGGAGGCTGCCGGCTGCCGGCGGTTCGTCCACACCGAGGTGGCCAGGGACGGCATGCTCTCCGGCCCCGCCATCGACCGCCTCGGCGAGGTCCTGGCCGCCACCAGCCGCCCGGTGATCGCCTCCGGCGGCGTCTCCAGCCTCGACGACCTGCGCGCCCTGGCGACCCTCGAACCCGACGGCCTCGAGGGCGCGATCGTCGGCAAGGCGCTGTACGCGGGTCGCCTCACCGTCGCCGGCGCCATCGCCACCCTCGCCGACGCCGCGCCGACCCCCGACCGGAGAGGAGGGTGACCCTGGCCAGGCGGGTGATCCCGTGCCTGGACGTGGCGGCTGGGCGGGTGGTCAAGGGCGTCTCGTTCGTCGACCTGGTCGACGCCGGCGACCCGGCCGAGCTGGCCCGGATCTACGACGCCGAGGGCGCCGACGAGCTGGTGTTCCTCGACATCACCGCCACCGTCGAGGCCCGCGCCACCTTGTTCGACGCGGTCGCCCGGACCGCCGAGCAGGTGTTCATCCCGCTCACCGTGGGCGGCGGGGTCCGCACCGTCGAGGACGTCAAGCGCCTGCTGCGGGCCGGCGCCGACAAGGTGTCGGTCAACTCGGCCGCCGTCCGCGACCCCGAGCTGCTGTCGGCCGGAGCCGGCACCTACGGGGTCCAGTGCATGGTCCTGGCCATCGACGCCCGTCGCCGCCGCGACGGCCACGGCTGGGAGGTGGTGGTCGACGGCGGCCGCACCCCCACCGGACGCGACGCCATCGCCTGGGCCGAGGAGGCCGCCAGCCGGGGCGCCGGCGAGCTCCTCGTCACCAGCATGGACGCCGACGGCCAGCGGACCGGCTACGACCTGGACCTGGTCCACGCCATGACCACCGCCGTCGACCTCCCCGTGATCGCCAGCGGCGGCGCCGGCCAGGTCGAGCATTTCGTCGCCGCCGCCAGGGCCGGCGCCGACGCCGTCCTGGCCGCCAGCGTCTTCCACTTCGGCCAGCTCTCCATCACCGAGGTCAAGACCGGCCTGGCCGCCGCCGGCCTCCCCGTCCGAGCCTGAGCGCCGGGCCCCTTGACCCTGCCCGGGTTCCAAGCCAAGCTACCCGGTGGCGGTGATCCAGCGCCCAACCTCTGGTGGCCCACCCCAGCGGGGCCCGTGGAGAGGCAAAGGGAGGCACACTCCCGGATCGGCGTCGCCCGGCATCCTCCGGTCGCGCGGCCCTGCTGCTGGGGAGCCGGCCTCGCGACCCGATGGAGGACTGGGCCATGCCACGAGACAAGGACTTCAAGCGGCTCGTCCGCGCCCGCATGGGCAAGACCGGCGAGTCCTACACCTCCGCCCGCGCCCACCTGCGACCCGCCGCCGGCGACCAGCCGGCCCGGCCGCATGGACGCCACCCGGACACGGCCGCGCTCGCCCGCCTGCTCGGCGCCCTCGGCGTCACCGACCCGGCCAGCGGCCAGCCGCTCAGCGAGGCGATGGTGCTCGGTGTCGCCGGCGGCATCGGGTTCGCCTACTTCGTGTTCGAGTACGAGGAGCTGACCACCCTCTACCTGGGCGGCCGGATCAACCCGTATGTCCAGAAGGCCGACGCCACCGAGGCTGCCCTGGCAAGGCTCGGCGTCCCGGTCGAGGTCCGGCGGACCACCGGCCCGGCCGCGGCCGAGCGGCAGCTGCGGTCCGCCCTCGACCAGGGCCGGCCGGTGATCGCCACCGTCGACCGGGCCCGCCTCCACCACCGGGCGGTGCCGGCCGAGCTGCGGGGCATGACACCCCAGGACGTCATGGTCGAGCTGTCCGACGGTGAGCCGGTGCTGTGGGACCTGGCTCCGGCGCCGATCCCGATCACCTGGGCCGAGCTCGCCGAGGCGCGGGCCGGTGTCCGCTCGGTCAAGCACCGGCTGGTCGTGGCCGAGGCACCGGCCGGGCCGGTCGACCTGGCCGGGGCGGCCGCCGCCGGGATCGCCGACGCCCTGGCCGGGATGGTCGACCCGCCGATGCGCAACTTCGGCCTGCCCGGGCTGGCCAAATGGGCCGAGCTGCTGACCGATACGCGCGACGCCAAGGGCTGGCCGCGGCTGCTGGCCGCGCCCGGCCGCCAGTTCCAGCTCCTCACCTGGCTGTTCGACTGGGTCGAGACCTCCGGCACCGGCGGCGGGTTCTTCCGGGGGATGTACGCCGAGTTCCTGGAGGAGGCGGCCGGTCCGCTGGACCGGCCGGAGCTGGCCGAGCTGGCCGGCGACTACCGCGAGCTGGCCGCCGCCTGGACCGAGCTCGCCCAGGCCGCCCTGGCCGCGGACGGGCCGCTGGCCCGGGCTGCCGACCTGCTGGCCGGCAGGCGCCGCCTGCTGGAGGAGCGGGGCGGCCAGGCCGCCGCCGAGCTGGCTGCCATCCAGGCCGAGCTGCTCGGGCTGGCCCGCGAGGCCGCCGACCCACAGCCCCTCGACGACACCGCGCTGCCCGCCCTGCTGGCCGAGATCCGCCGGCGGGTCCTGCAGCTCGCGGAGCGGGAGGAGGCCGCCGCGACCGCTCTGCGAGCGGCCGTTGCCGGCGCCGCCGGGTGACGGCGGGCGCACCGCCTGGGGCGGCAGTCTTACGCGGCGGTGCCGGCGGCGGTGCCGGCGACGGGCCGACCGCCTGGGGCGGCAGTCTTACGCGGCGGCGCCGGCGGGGGTGCCGGCGACGGGCCGACCGCCTGGGCGGCAGTCTTACGCGGCGGCGGCGCCGGCGACGGCCGGCCCCGACCGTGGACCTGGTGGCCGAGGGTCACCTGGCCGCCGGGGCGCTGGCGGCGGCGGCGCCGGTCTCGCTCAGGTTGCGGATCTCGCGCAGGGCGACCGACAGCATGGCGATGTCGAGCTGCTCGGCCTCCTTGAGGTCGGAGAGGATCGAGTTGGCCCGCTCCACCGCGCCCCGGTTCTCCTCGAGCCAGGTGTCGATCAGGGCGTCGGCGTCCCGGTCCTCGGTCCCCGGCTTCAGCACCTCCGCGGTCAGCTCGCGCTGCTCGGAGTAGAGGTCGTCGCGGAGCGCGCCCTGGGCGAGAGTCTGCCAGTGAGTCTCGGCTGGCAGCTGGGCGATCTGGTTGCGCAGCCAGTGCAGGTCCAGCTTGTAGCCGAGGGCGAAGTAGACGGCCGCG
>DATHIG010000717.1:0-7333 GCA_035490035.1 Actinomycetes bacterium | reverse complement strand
TGGGCGGGGTTCGGCGTCACGGCGGGCGAGGCGCTGCTCGCGTTCCAGCTCGGCGTGGCGGCGCAGCCAGAACTGGACCGGGGCAGTCTCCGGGTCCAGGTCGCGCGCCTCCTCGACCCCGTGCTCCTCGTACAGGTGGCGGATCAGTGCCTCGGGGCTGTCGATGACCTCGTGGTCGGCGTCGGCGGACATGTCGGTCCCCTATGGTCGAACGTGTGTTCGACTATAGCAGGCCCGAACGGTCAGCTGAAGCTCTCGGTGGTGGGGTGGGTCAGGGCCGCGGGGCCGCCTGGGGGAGCAGGGCGCCGGTGGCCAGCCAGGCGGCGCCATGACGCAGATCGGTCGCGAGCTGGCGGCCGCTCAGGTAGCCGTCGCCGGCCACGAACCGGGCCGTCGCCGCCTCGGCCAGCAGCACCGCGAAGCGGAACTCGCCGCCCGACCCGGTTGTGTCGGTGCGCCAGCCGCCCGGCCCGCCGCCGCCGTCGGCACCCCAGGCCTGGTCGGCCGCGGCATACAGGTAGGCGCTGGCCCGCCAGCTGCCGAGGGCGCTGGCGGTGGCGATCTCGGCCGCCGACTCGGCGATCGCCACCGCCAGCGCCCACAACGGCTGCAGCGGGCCGGGCAGGGCGGCCATCGGCTGGCTCCTCGGTAGGCCGGCCGGGATCGGGTGGGTTCGTCGCATGATCGCCGTCCTCACGAGGCGCTACGGGATCGCCCCTCGCATTGTCGGGAAGGCCGCTAACCGAACCCTCATGACGCGGTGACGACCACGCGGCCGTCCATGCCGCCGTGCAGGGTGCAGCGGTAGAGGTAGGTGCCCGGCTGGTCGAAGGCGTGGGTGAAGGTGCCCTTGCGCTGGGGCTTGCCGGAAGCCCAGCCGTCGCCGGTGACGTCGTGGGGTAGGTTCCCGTCCTGGAAGCTCCAGGTGACCGTCGTGCCCGCCGGTACCTGGATGGCCGGAGGAAGGAACTTCGAGTCCTTGGCGGTGACCTCGGTCACCCCGACCACGGGAGCGGCCTCGGCGGTGCCGCCGTCGTCGGCGCAGCCGGCGAGCACGACGGCCGCGGCCAGGACCAGGGGCGTCAGCAGGGTGGCCAGCCGGCGCACGGCGGTCACCAGCCCCGCCGCGGCCGGCCCTCGAGCTGGCCGACCCGCTCCAGGACCCGCCGGCCGAGCAGCTCCCGCTCGGCCGGGCCCAGCCGGCGCCGCAGCTCGGGCAGCAGCAGCGCCTCGGCGTCGCGGGCGTGCTGGCGGAACACCTGCATCAGCACCCCGACCTTGGCGTCGTAGCCCCGGTCGGCCGGGACCATGCCGCCAAGCTCGACCATGACCAGGTCGAGCAGGTGGTCCTGCTGGAGCTGGCGTTCGATCTCCGGGTCGTGGCGGCCGCTGTGGGCCCGGACCGCCGGGTAGAGCAGCTCGTCCTCGATCGCGACGTGGGTGGCCAGCGCCATCGCGACGGCGTTGACGGCCCGGTAGCTGGCGGCGTTGCTGCCCTCGGCGGCCTCGTAGGCCTCGAACTGCCGCTCGACCCGCTCGTGCAGGGCGACCAGCATCCGGGCGGCGTCCGCGGCGGCGTCGACGTCGACGGGGCGGAGGGCCCGCACCTCCTGGCGGCGGTCCTGGTCGAGGGTTGGTGTCTGTGCCTGGGACATGCTCGGTTCCTCCCGTGTCATCACTGCTGGCCTGACACGTTGATCTTGCTGCCGCAGGGGGGTCTGCGTCGTCGGACGGCGGGCGGCTCCCGGCCTACGCCGGCCGCGGCACGCCGGCCGCGGCCGCTGCCCCCGGCGGCGTAGGCCGGCAGTGGCGCCTACGTCTGCGGGCGGCCCAGCTCGTCGGGGGCCGGCCCGGCCAGCGGGCGCTCCCGGCCGGCATCGCGCCGCTGGGTAATGGCCGTGCGGGCCAGGGAGGCCGCCCCGCGCAACGTCAGGAACGCGGCGACCAGGGGAGCCAGGAGCAGCCTCGGGTCGCGGGCGTAGCGGCGGCAGTAGAAGCGCAGGGCGCTGCGGTGGTGGTGGACGACCTTGCGGTAGGGGGCGCTGCGGGTCGACCCACCGACCACGTGCTTGACCTCGGCCAGCGGGTCGAACACGACCAGCCAGCCGGCCCGGTGCAGCCGCAGGCAGAAGTCCATCTCCTCGAAGTACATGAAGTAGCCGGGATCGAACCCGCCGAGCTCCTCGAAGGCCTGACGGCGGACCAGCATGCAGGCTCCCGAGACCCAGTCGACCTCCAGCGGCCGGGTCCGGTCGACCCCGGCCATGTGGTAGCGGCGGGTCGCCGGGTTGTCGGGCCACACCGGGGCCAGGGCGGCATGGGCGGCGCCCATCAGCAGCGACGGGAAGCGCCGCCCGGTGGGGTAGTCGGAGCCGTCGGGGTTGGCCAGATGGGGGCCGACGCAGCCGATCCGCGGGCCGGAGGTCGCGGTCGCCATGAGCCGGCGCAGCGACCCCGGGGCCAGCCAGGTGTCGGGGTTGGCGATCAGCAGCCACGGCGCCCCGGTGGCGGCCGCCCCGACGTTGATCGCCCTGGACAGGCCCTGGTTGGTGTGGTGCTCGATCACCTTGGCGCCGTACCCGCGGGCGATCTCGACGCTGGCGTCGGTGGAGGCGTTGTCGACCACCAGCACCTCCAGCGGGTGCGGCCCGGCCGCCCGCTCCAGCGACCCCAGGCACATGGCCAGGTCACGGGCGCTCTGGTAGGTCACCAGCACCACCGCGACCGCGGTCTCGGACGGGGCGTGCTGGTTCGACACCATGACGAGGATCCTAGCGAGCCGGGTCCACGAACGTTATTCGGCCATGAGCGGCCAAGGAGAACCTTACCGTCCATGGACGAGGCACGATCCACCAACTGCGTGTTCTGCGGCCGGCCGATCGACGGGGCCGAGCGCTGCCCGCTGCTGCCCAGCAGCCACTGGGCCTGCTGCGCCTGCGAGGCCCCGCGGGCGGCCGACCACGACGCCGCCTGACCCCGCCGGCAAGGCGTTCTCACCGAGCGTGGGCGGATGTTAGGCTCGGTCCGCCGACGACGGCCCGAGATGGCGAAGGGGCGTGGACCATGGTCCGGTTCAGCTATGTGCAGACCCCCGACTACCCCTTGAGCGACTCGATCGACATGATCAAGACCGCCGACGACCTGGGCTTCTACGCCTGCTACAGCGTCGACGAGATCTACCACAAGGACATGTGGCTGCTGTTCGCGGCCGCCGCCGACAAGACCCGCAACATCCGCATGGGCCCCAACGTCACCCATGTGATCCTGCGCGACCCGACCCTGATCGCCCAGCAGCTGGCCACCCTCGACGAGCTGACCGGCGGGCGGGCCGAGGCGGTGGTCAGCTTCGGCAACCTGGTCATGCTCAGCCAGTACCACGTCGAGTGGAAGGGGAGCCGGCCGCTGGCCAGGGTCAAGGAGGGCATGCAGGTCATACGGACCATGCTCGACACCGGCAAGATCGACCACCAGGGCGAGTTCTTCCAGTACTCGGGCCTGTTCACCGCGGCCCGGCCGGTGCAGGAGCGGGTGCCGCTCAAGCTCGGCGCCATGGGCGGGCCGCGCAGCTTCGAGCTGGCCGGGGAGATCGCCGACGGCATGCACCACGCCCTCGGCTACTCCAAGGAGAACTACGAGTACGTGGTCGAGCATGTCCGCAAGGGCGCCGACAAGGCCGGCCGCAACTTCTCCGACCTCGACCTGGGCGCCTGGGTGATCAGCGTGGTCGCCCAGGACGCCAAGCTGGCCAAGCAGGCGGCCAGGATCATCGTCGCCTTCTACATCCCCTCGATGCCACAGTCGCAGGTGGAGCGGCACGGCATCGAGTACGCCAGCCTGCAGCCGATCTTCGACGCCTTCGCCTCCGGCGACGTGCCCAAGGCGATCGAGCTGACCACCCCGGAGCTGGTCGACAAGCTGTCGGTCGCCGGCACCCCCGAGGAGTGCGTCCACCAGCTCAAGACCGACATCCTGTCCACCGGGATCAACCACGTGATCGCCGCCCTGGTCGACCCGGTCCTGGTCAAGTTCTTCTCCGGCCAGACCGTCGACGTGCCCGACGTGAAGAGCCAGCTGCGCCTGATCGCCGACAAGGTGATGCCGGAGCTCGACTGACGGAGGTTGCCGCCGTGACCAGGATCCCCGACGTCGAAGGCAGCGACCTCGTCCCCGGCGACCCCGACGTGCTCTCCATCGGGGACCGGGCGGCCGCCGAGGCGGCCACCCGCAAGCTGGCGGAGGGCTACGAGGACCGGGCCTGGGGCTGCATGTCGTCGCGGCACAAGTTCTGCCGCGAGCCCTGCCCGGTCTACCAGGTGACCCGGAACGAGCAGCACACCAGCTACGGCTTCCACGCCACCGTCGCCGCCATGTCCCAGGGTCTGGTGGACCTGGAGGACGCCTACGAGCAGTACGCCTACTGCACCCAGTGCGGCGCCTGCGAGCTGCGCTGCCCCAACACCCTGTTCACCGGAGACTTCTACCGCAACCGGACCCAGCTGGTGCAGCTGGTCAAGGCGGTCCGGGCCGCCGGGGTGGAGGCCGGGATCGAGCGCGGCTCCTGGAAGCAGTGGAACGCCGACACCGTCGCCTACCGCAACGAGCTGCAGGGCGACCCGGCCCAGGTGGCCGGCTGGGCCGACGACCTGGACCTGCCGCGGGGCGGCGAGACGATCCTGTTCTGCGACTGCATGGCCGCCTACCGCCAGACCAAGGTGCCGCGAGCGGTCAGCATGCTGCTGCGCGAGGCCGGGGTCGAGGTCGGGCTGATGAACGACCAGTGGTGCTGCGGCGGCCCGGCCCTCGAGATGGGCTACGTCGACATCTACGAGGAGTTCGCCCGGCACAACCTGGAAGACTGGCGCCAGGCGGGAGCCAAGCGGGTGGTCACCCTCGACCCCCACGACTACATCACCTTCGTGGAGGAGTACCCGCGGCTGTTCGGCGACTACGGCATCGAGGTGCTGCACATCACCGATCTGCTCTCCGAGCTGATCGAGGCCGGCAAGCTGCGGCTGGAACGGCCCCTGGAGGTCAGCGTCACCTACCACGACCCCTGCCGGCTCAACAAGCGGCGCGGCATCTGGGAGTCGCCGCGCAAGGTCCTGCGGGCCATCCCGGGACTCGACTTCCGCGACGTCGACCACGTCACCCAGTGGGCGATGTGCTCGGGAGCCGGCGGCGGCCTGCCGGTCGCCCTGCCCGAGGTCGCCGCCAAGGTCGCCCGCAACCGGCTGGACGCGGCCGAGCCGCTCGGGGTCGACGTGCTCGCCTCGGCCTGCGTCTGGGCCGAGGACCACCTGGAGCGGGTGGCCTCCGCCGACGGCGCCATGCCGGTGGTCGACATCACCGTGCTGGCCGCCATGTCGGCCGGGCTGCTGGACGCCGACCCGTGGCTGGCCGAGGTCCGCCGCAACCAGGAGACGGCCCCGTGACCGTCACCAGCCCCGTCACCCGGGAGGCGGTCGCCGAGCTGGTCGACGTCTGCGGCGCCGGACGGGTGGTGGTCGCCCCCCAGGGCCGGCTGATCCGGGCCATGGTGCCGGCCCCGTTCCCGTTCCACCGCTGGGCCGCCGAGGCCCCCGAGGTGGTCGTGCTGCCGGAGACCACCCAGGAGGTGGTGGCCATCGTCAAGCTGGCCAACCGGCTGCGCATCCCGATCGTGCCGAGGGCGGGGGCGACCGGCCTGAACGACGGGGCCAAGCCGAACCGGGGCGGGATCGTGGTCGACACCAAGCGGATGAACAAGGTGCTGGAGATCGACACCACCGACTGGACGGTCACCATCCAGCCCTCGATCAACATGCTCAAGCTCAACGAGCTGCTGGCCCCACATGGCGTCTGGTACCCCGACGACCCGGCCTCCTACCCGGTCAGCATCGTCAGCGGCCGGATCGGGACCGGCGGCTGGTCGCTGCTGGGCAGCCGCTACGGCCACGTCCGCGACAACGTCATCAGCATGGAGTTCGTGCTGCCGACCGGCGAGGTGATCGAGGTCGGCCAGGGTGGCGGGCGCAAGATCCGCCACTCCTCGACCGGCTACCGGTTGAAGGACCTGTTCCTGGGCCACCAGGGGACGCTCGGCATCGTCACCGAGGCCACCCTTGAGCTCTACCCGCGGCCGGAAGCCGAGTTCCCGGCGTTCTTCGGCTACGAGTCGTTCGATGCCGGCTACCGGGCGATGCAGCCGTTCTGCCGCTCCAACCTGGCCACCCTGGCCGGGGTGATCCTGTTCGACGAGCGCAAGGTGCAGTATCTCCGCCGCGACGACGAGGCCTACATCCCCGAGCCGGAGTCGCTGCAGTCGATCGTGGCCGTGGCCGCCTACGGCAGCGAGGGCGAGGTCGCCGCCGCCCGTGACCGGCTGATGCGCATCGGCACCGAGACCGGCGGCCGCTACCTGGGCGAGGAGCTGTCGGAGCTGGACTGGGCCTCACGCCACGACCGCTACGCGACCCCGCTGCACGGCCGCTCCCGCGACCGTGCGGTGCACATGAGCTGGCACTGCGAGGACGCGGCCATCACCTATTCGCAGCTGCCGCTGGTCAAGCGGCGCTGGCACGAGATCGCCGACCGCTACATCGCCGAGCACGAGGTGTTCGACAACTGGGGGATGTTCTTCTACACCAACAACCCCTACAAGGGCTGGGGCGACTTCCTGGTCGAGATCGACATCGGCATCTGGGAGCAGCGCCTGGACGAGCACAGCTGGCGGGCCTGGACGCAGCTGAAGCGCGAGATCACCCAGGTGTCACTGGACGCCGGCGGCTCCATCTCGGCCTGCCACGGCGCCACCAGGGAAGGCGAGGTCGAGCTGGTCCCGGCCGAGCTGGGCGGCCAGTTCGACCTGATGCTCAAGCTGAAGCGGATGCTGGACCCCAACAACATCATGAACCCGGGCAAGTACCTGCTGGACCAGGCCTACCACGAGGAGGTGGGCTGAGCATGCCGGACCAGGACCACGGCGAGCCGCGGGGCAGCGCCCCTCC
This sequence comes from Actinomycetes bacterium, assembly GCA_035490035.1. Lineage (GTDB taxonomy): Bacteria > Actinomycetota > CALGFH01 > CALGFH01 > CALGFH01 > CALGFH01. The sequence goes on along the minus strand of DATHIG010000717.1, from coordinate 347 downwards.
CGCCTCCGAGCAGGACGAGCAGCTGCCGCCGGGGGTGATCGACAACGGCGGCCACTACGAGGTCGACCCGGCGATCATGACCATCTATCCGCAGTTCGCCACCGACTTCGAGGTCGATCGGATCGTCAAGGACCGCCTGGAATACCTGTACTGGGTGCAGCGCCACTTCGCCGACCGGGTGCTGCCGCCGCATGGCTGACGGTTCGGCGGCCGAGCAGGCGCCGGAGGGCGACGGCTAGGCACGGAAACCATGTGGCCGGGTCGGCGTCCAGCGACACCTGGGTGATCTCGCGCTTCAGCTGCGTCCAGGCCCGCCAGCTGTGCTCGTCCAGGCGCTGCTCCCAGAT
>DATHIG010000716.1:0-2334 GCA_035490035.1 Actinomycetes bacterium | reverse complement strand
TTGGACCACCCCTCGGCCATCAGCGCCAGCACCTCGCGCTCGCGGGGAGTGAGGCGTTCGATCGGGTCGCGGCGGCGGCCCAGCGGTCGGCTCCCCGGTGACGGTCCGAACCCCCCGCGACCAGCGCGTCCTCACCGTCCGGGCGGTTTACGACACCTCCGGTCTCGACGACTTCGTCCGCCCACAGCTCCCCGTGACCGACTACCTGATCACGCCGGCCGACTACCAGCGCCTGGCAGGTGGCGCCGGCCTGACCATGATCCTGGCCAAGCAGCGCGAGGGAGCCGCGCCAGGCGCGGGCCGGACCGCCATCGAGCGGGCCATCCCCGACTACCCCAACGTCGAGATCGCGAGCCGCGGCGAGCTGCGACGGCTGGCGGGGCGGCCATCGACCCCGCGCTGCGGCTCTTCTACAGCCTGCTCGGGCTGGCGATCGTGGTCGGGCTGTTCGGGGTTGTCAACACGCTGGTGCTGTCGGTCCTGGAACGAGTCCGCGAGCTCGGCCTGCTGCGCGCGATCGGCATGGACCGCCAGCAGGTCCGGTCGATGATCCGCTGGGAGGCGGTGATCATGGCCGCCATCGGCACCACGGTCGGCCTGAGCCTCGGTGCGTTCCTGGGCTGGGCCATCAGCAGAGACCTCGACCTGCCCGCCACCATCCCCGTCGCCCAGCTCGCGCTGTTCGCCGCGGCCGCGCTCATGGTCGGCGTGCTCGCCGCCACGCTGCCCGCCCGGCGAGCCGCCCGCGTCGACCTGCTGCGCGCGATCGCCGCGGAGTGACCAGGCGAACCGCTCGTCGCCGGTCCCCTGGGCCGAGCGGTCGCGGCACCTCCGGGCTCGGCGCCGGTTGTGTCCCCGAGGTGCTGGCGCAGCGGCGGCGGGCCTCCTCCTCGTCGGCGGCGCGGGCGTGCTCATCGCGCACCGGGGCGACCCCGGTGCGGTCGTCGAGGCGCTCTCGGCGGGCTCTGGCCGGTTCGGGCGGCACCGCGGTCGCAGGGTTGTCGGTTCGCGAGGGGTGGGCTTCGGGAAGCCGTTCGCGGTCGTCGATCGCCGTCGCGGCGGCCGGGTCTGGCTGGGCGGCTGCGCCCGCGTGCACGCGATCGGCGGTGGACTCGGCGCGGTCGCGTTCGGCGGTGGCGTCGGCGCGGCTGCGCTCGGTGGTCTCCAGCTCCTCGCGGGTGCCGGTCAGCTCCTGGTGGAGGCGGGCGTTCTCCCGCTCCAGCTCCTCGACCCGGCCCTCGGCGTCGCGACGACGCGACTTGAGCTCCCTGCGTCGCGAGCGCCGGGTCCTTGAGGACCCGACGGCGAGGAACAGGAACAGGGCGAGCAGGAATCCGAGGCCGGCGAACACCGCCAGCAACTCGCCGCCGCTGAGCTGGTCGATCGACCGGTTGAACAAGGTGAAGGTGCTGTTGCTGGTGTTCTCGACCACGGCGTCGCCGACCACCACGGCGACGAGGACGAAGAGCAACAGGAAGAACGCGGCCATCGGTGCCTCCTCAGGAACACAGGCCTGCTGGTTCAAGCATCTACCACCTAGCTGCCCCGCGACCCGCGACGTCAAACGGGGCAAGCTCGTGTCCGGATCGCCGGATGGAAGGCGGCCGCGTCGCGGGGGTGCGGCCTACCCTTGTCGTGGGATGCGACCGGCCGCGCGGGAACGGGCTGCCTCGAGGACCAGGCGAGCGGCGGCCGCGGCGTCCTCGGCGACCGGGAAGGCGTCCACGGGCCGGCCGTCCAGGGTCAGTGACCAGGTTGCGAGGCCGATCACCGGGACGCCGGTTCGCAGGGCGAGGGCGAGCTCGGAGAGGGTGCCGAAGCCGGCGCCGACGGCCACCAGGGCGTCGCTGGACCGGACCAGGAGCAGGTTGCGTCCCTGGTCGAGGCCGGTCGGCACACTGACGCTGAGGTGGGGGTTGCCGTCCCGCCGGTCGAGGCCGGGGAGCAGGCCGACGGTGGTCCCGCCGGCCTCCTGCGCGCCGCGGCAGACCGCTTCCATGACGCCGGAGCCGCCGCCGCACACCACCACGGCGCCGGCTTCGGCCAACCGGCGGCCGAGGGACTCCGCCTGGCCCAGCAACGGCGGCTCGGGCCGCGAGGCGCCCGCCACGCCGATGTAGAGGCTCACCGTCCACCGCCACCGAGGGTCTCGTGCCCGGCCGGCGGAGGGCTGGAGATCGGGCGTGGAGTGGAGGGAACCGTCACGCGGCACCGCCGGGAGCGGCTGAAGCGGCGGCGGGGACGGCACCGAGGTCGGCGAGGAGCTCGTCGAGCAGGCGGACGGCGCCGGCCTTGTCGAGGGGGTTGTTGCCGTTGCCGCACTTGGGCGACTGG
>DATHIG010000715.1:0-7563 GCA_035490035.1 Actinomycetes bacterium | reverse complement strand
TCCCTGCTGCTGGGGCTGTATGACGAGGATGGCCAGCTGCAGCACGTGGGCGTTTCGGCGTCGTTCTCGGTGGAGCGGCGTCGGGACCTGCTGGACGAGCTGGCCCCGTACCGGCTGAAGGACGCCGACCAGCACCCGTGGCTCGGCACCGTCACCCCGGAGCGGATCCCGGGGGGGCAGCCGTCGCGCTGGAACGCCAAGAAGGACCTGTCGTTCGAGCCGCTGGCCCCGGCCATGGTCGTCGAGGTCGCCTACGATCACATGGAGGGCAGGCGCTTCCGCCACACCGCCCAGTTCCGGCGCTGGCGTCCCGACCGCGACCCGGAGTCCTGCACCTACGAGCAGCTCGAGCGGCCGGTCGGCTTCGACCTGGCCGACATCCTGGCCGGCGGGCCCGGGGTCTCCTGATTCCGGACGACCGTGACCGGGAATCCGTCCACGGCGACGACAGCGGGAGGACGACACATGGACCAGACGGGTGGCCAGGAACCGGTCAAGCGCGAGACCGCGCGCCTTGCCGGCCTGCCGGTCGAGGGCCTGCCCGAGGACGCCCCGGACACGCCGTCGGCGGCCGCGGACACCGCGCCCCCCGGGATCGACCCCGAGGCGACCGCCCACGACCCGGAGCACGAGCGCGGGCCCAGGGCGGTGATGACCGCCTACGCCGCGGCCCTCGGCGCCGGCGACGCCGGGCTCGCGGCCGGCCTGTACGCCGAGAACGCCCTGCTGGCCGGCGCCGACGAGCGCCTGTCGGGCCGGCCGGGGATCGCCGGCTGGCACGAGGATCTCTTGTCACGGGGAGCGGTCACGGCCAGCCCGTCCGGTCAGGGCAACGATACCGGCCGGCTGGAGGTCGACGGCCCGGACGGCCGCTTCGTGGTGGAGCTGGCCTTCGACGCCTCCGGGCGGATCGGCACCGCCCGCTGGCTCACCCGCGACGAGGCCGAACAGCCCCAGGAGGAGCGGGAGCGGAGCGCGACATGACCACCGACTGCGACGGCGACCCCGACCGCGACCAGGCCGACCGCGCGAACGGGCCGCGGCGGTAGCTCGGCCCGTGGCCAGGATCAGACGGGTCGACTGCTCGGAGCCGGGCATCCGCCGCCTGCGCCGGGGCCGCTCCTTCGGCTACGTTGACGCGACCGGGCAGGCGGTCGGCGACCCGGAGGTCGTGGCCCGCATCCGGGCCCTTGGGATCCCACCGGCCTGGCGCGACGTCTGGATCTGCCCGATCCCCACCGGCCACCTGCAGGCGGTCGGGACCGATGCCGCCGGTCGCCGCCAGTACCTGTACCACGAGGCCTGGCGGACCCGGCGCGACCAGGCCAAGTTCGACCACATGCTGGAGTTCGCCCACGTCCTGCCGGCACTGCGGGAGCGGGCGGCCGAGCATCTGACCCAGGAAGGCCTGACCCGCGACCGGGTGCTGGCCTGCGCGACCCGGCTGCTGGACCGGGGCTTCTTCCGGATGGGCTCCGAAGGCTACGCCGAGCAGAACCAGACCTACGGCCTGGCCACCATCCAGAAGCGCCATGTGCGGCTGGAGGGCGACCTGATCACCTTCGACTACGTGGCCAAGAGCGGCCGGCGGCGCCTGACGTCGGTGCTCGACCCGGCCGTCGGCGAGGTCGTCGGCCAGCTCAAGCGCCGCCGCCGGGGCGGTCCCGACCTGCTCGCCTACAAGCGCGGGCGGGCCTGGGTGGACATCCGCTCCGACGACATCAACGACTACATCAAGGAGCAGACCGGCGGCGACTTCACCGCCAAGGACTTCCGCACCTGGAGCGCGACCGTGCTGGCGGCGGTCGCCCTGGCCAGCTCGTTCACCCAGGCCTCCTCCAGGACGGCCAGGACCAGGGCGATCAGCCGGGCCGTCAAGGAGGTCGCCCACTACATGGGCAACACCCCGGCGGTGTGCCGCGCCTCCTACATCGACCCGCGGATCTTCGACCGCTACCGCTCCAACCTGACCATCGCCGGCGCCCTTCCCGAGCTGGGCCAGGTCGAGGAGCTGGGCGAGCCCGCCCACCAGGGCGCCATCGAGGTCGCCGTGCTCGAGCTGATCGAGGACAAGGTCGCTCCCGAGCTCGACCTGACGATCGCCCAGCGGGCGGGTTGAGCGGCCAATCGCCCAGCGGGCGGGTTGAGTGGGCGGGTTGAGTGGGCGATCGGCCAGCGGGCGGGTTGAGCGGGCGCTGCGGGCGCTGCTACCCTCGGGTCCGTCCTGGCATCGCCGGGCCCTATTTCGCGTTGCGTTGCATTCCGCCCCGAGGAGGCTCGTCCCCCATGTCCGAGTACAAGCTGGTCGCCGAGAACCGCTCGGACGCCGGGAAGGGAGCCGCCCGCCGCCTGCGGGCCAGCGGGCGGGTCCCGGCCGTCCTGTACGGGCACGGCGCCAACCCCCAGCACCTGAGCGTCGACGCCCGCCAGTTCGGCCAGGCCCTGCGCACCGACGCCGGCGTCAACGTGCTCATGGAGCTGGAGGTCGGAGGGGACAGGCACCTGGCCCTGGCCAAGGAGATCCAGCGCCACCCGGTCAAGGGCAGCCTCATCCACGTCGACTTCATCCAGGTCCGCCGGGGGGAGAAGGTCCACGTGTCGGTGCCGGTGCACCTGGTCGGCGAGGCGCCGGGGGTCCGCGAGGGCGGCATCGCCGACCAGGACCTCTACCAGGTCAACGTCGAGGCCGAGGTGACCAACGTGCCCGAGGCGGTCGACGCCGACGTGTCCGGGCTGAACATCGGCGACGTGCTGCGGGTCGGCGACCTCAAGGCCCCGGGCGGCGCCGTGATCCTCGACGACCCCGAGGCCTCGGTCGTGTCCGTGGTCGCGCCGGCGGTCGAGGCCGAGCCGGAGGCGGAGCTGGAAGAGGGGGCCGAGGGCGCCGAGGGCGAGGCTGCGGCGGCCGAGGAGGCCGTCGAGGGCGAGGACCGGTCCGAGGCGTAGCCGGCTGGTGCGATTCCGGCTACGGTCGCGGTCGGCGATGGCCTCCGAGGACGGCGGCCCCTGGATCGTGCTCGGGCTCGGCAACCCCGACGACGAGTACGGCAACACCCGGCACAACGCCGGGGCCATGGTGGTCGCCCGCCTGGCCGAGCGGGCAGGGGCCAAGCTGAAGCGGACCCGCCGCAACCGCGCCCAGGTGGCCGAGATCCGCGACGGCGACGCCCGGGTCGTGCTGGCCAGGCCGAACAGCTACGTCAACGAGTCGGGCGCGCCGGCCTCGCTGCTGGCCCGCTGGTACAAGACGCCGATCGAACGGATCATCGTCGTCCACGACGAGATCGACCTGGCCGCCGGCAAGCTCCAGCTGCGCCGCGACGGCGGCACGGCCGGCCACAACGGCCTCAAGGACGTCGCCAAGGCGCTCGGCTCGCCCGACTTCCTGCGGGTCCGTATCGGCGTCGGCCGACCCCCCGGCCGCCAGGACCCGGCCAGGTACGTCCTGGAGCCTATCGGCAAGCGCCACGCCGAGGACTTCGCCGTGCTCGTCGAACGAGCCGCCGACGCCACCATGGACCTGGTGCGGCTCCCCCTCGAGCGCGCACAGGATCGCCACAACGGATGACCCGCTTGGCCGGCTCACCATCCGACTGGCGGTCTCAACCGTTGAAGAACTCGGTCAGCACCGGGGCGAGCGCTCCGTCGGGGATCCCGTGCCACTCACCGGCCAGGCTGCGCTGGCTGCCATTGGGCAGCGCCTCCGCGACCGTTGCCGCCATGCCGGTCAGCTCGCCGCTGCTGCCCTGGCTGTGGATGACCAGGGTGGGGACCGCCACCGACCCGATGCGCTCGAGCGAGATCGCGTCGGAGATGATGCAGTCGTAGACCAGGGTGTGCGCCACCGCCTCCAGCGCCGCCCAGACCGGCGGCGTCATCTGCGCCATGACCTCCTCCGGCACGCCGATCCCGCGGTGGAAGAACTCCACCGCATCCCGGCGGCGTCCGGCCGCCACCAGCTCGGCGAGCTCGGTGGTGAAGTCCGAGCCGCCCGTGGGGGCCTGGTTGGGCTCGATCGGCGGCTCGAACAGCGCCAGCCTGGGGATGGCCAGCCCGCTCGCCGCGGCGTGCAGGGCGAGCAGCGAGCCGGAGGACATGGCGTACACATAGGCTGACCCTCCCGCCTCGGCGATGAGGGCGGCGAGGTCGTCGATCTCACGCTCGATCGCGTAGGGGAGGGTATCGGTGCTGGCGCCTCGGCCTCGGCGGTCGTAGACATAGACGGTGAAGTGCGCTGCCAGCAGCTCCACCGGCGCCCGCAGGGGACGGAAGTCCCGGTAGCTCCCGGCGGCGTCCACCGTGATGAGCGCCGGCCCGGCGCCGGATCGCTGGAACGCGATCGAGGTCCCGTCGGATGATGTGACCCTGTTCGCCATGTTCATGTCCGCTTCTCCTTCCCGAGGTTGCCGTAGGTAGAAGGGAGCCAGCTGCGGTGCATCCCGCCGCCGGCCGCATCCCATGCCTCATGTGGGGTTGTCGAACGCCCTTGGTCGAAATCGACACCGGAGGCCGCGATGAAGTACCTCTGCCTGGTCTACGCCGATGAGGCCCAGCTCGCCGTCATGCCGCAGACCGAGATCGACGCGCTGATCGACGAGACCGCCGCCAACAACGAGGAGCTGCAGGCGAGCGGCCAGCTCATCCTGGCGCAGGCCCTGGAACATGTCGCGGCGGCCACCACCGTGCGGGTCCGCAACGGCAGGCTCTCGGCGACGGACGGCCCATTCGCCGAAACCAACGAGCAGCTCGGTGGATTCGTGTTCATCGAGGCAAGAGACCTGAACGAGGCAATTCAGATCGCCGGGCGGATCCCAAGCGCGCGCATCGGCAGCATCGAGGTGCGTCCCGTCATCGACCTGATGCGCGAGCGCTCGGCCCCGTGAGCCACGGCGTCGCCGCCGAGCTGCGCGAGCGGATCGACAGCCTCTATCGATCCGAGTCCCGCCGGGTCCTGGCCACGCTGATCCGCCTGCTGGGTGACTTCGACCTGGCCGAAGAGGCGCTGCAGGACGCGTTCACGGCAGCGATGCAGCAATGGCCCCGAGACGGCCTGCCTGCCAACCCTCGTACCTGGCTTGTCTCAACCGGCCGCTTCAAGGCGATCGATCGGCTCCGGCGACGCGCCAGGTTCGACACGATGCTCGGCGAGCTCGCCGCCCGACTCGATGGCCAGGCGGCCGCTGACCCCGTCGAGCAGGATGACCAGGTCCTCGAGGACGACCGGCTGCGTCTGATCTTCACCTGCTGCCATCCGGCGCTGCCTCCCGACGCCCAGGTGGCGATGACGCTGCGTGAGGTGTGCGGCCTCACCACCGAGGAGATCGCCCGCGCCTTCCTCACCGGCCCGCCGACGGTGGCCCAGCGCATCGTGCGCGCCAAGGCGAAGATCCGGGCTGACCGCATCCCGTATGAGGTGCCGCCGCAGGGCGAGCTGGCCGACCGCCTCGAGCCGGTGTTGCAGGTCGTCTATCTCGTCTTCACCGAGGGGTACGCGCCGGCATCGGGAGACTCGGTGGTGCGCACCGATCTGGCGGACGAGGCGATCCGCCTTGGCCGGCTCCTCGTCGAGCTCCTCCCGGAGCCGGAGGCGCTCGGCCTGCTGGCGCTGATGCTGCTCCAGGATGCACGCCGGGCTGCCCGCACCTCCGCCGACGGCGACCTGATCCTCCTGCCCGACCAGGACCGCTCGTGCTGGGACCGTGAGCGCATCGCCGAGGGGGCCGCGCTGCTCGGGCGGGCGACCTCGTCGGGGCGGATCGGTCCCTATGCCCTCCAGGCGGCGATCGCCGCGGCACACGCGGAGGCGCCTACTGCCGAGGCCACCGATTGGGACCGGATCGTCGGGCTGTATGACCTCCTGGCATGGGCGGACCCCTCGCCGGTGGTCGAGCTGAACCGGGCGGTCGCGGTGTCGATGCGCGACGGGCCGTCGTCGGGCCTGGCGCTGGTTGACGCCATCCTCGCCCGCGGCCAGCTCGACGCCTACCACCTGGCGCACGCTGCGCGAGCCGACCTCCTCCGTCGGATGGGGCGAACCGCCGACGCGCGCGCCTCCTACCGGCGTGCCCTCGAGCTGACCCGGCAGGAGCCCGAGCGGCGGTTCATCGAGCGAAGGCTGAACGAGCTGGCTCAGGGGCCTGGCGATGACCAGGGGCTACGCGCAAGACAGCGGTGACCTGCCGACGAACGGGTGGCGCCGAGATGAAGACGGTGAGCCATCGCGACCGTCGACGTCGGGCGGTACGTTGCTCCCACCCGACCCACCCACGCCATCTGGGGATCTATCCTGTGCTCCGTTCCAGCCAGCCTCAGCGGTTGCGGGAAGGAGCAGAAGGTGAACCCAGCAGCGGTGCGGTCCGCAGCGGCGCGGATCGCCGGTCGGGTGCACCGCACCCCGGTGCGCACCTCGGCCACCCTCGACGGCAGGACCGGCGCCCAGGTCCTGGTCAAGGACGAGGCGGTCCAGAAGACCGGCTCGTTCAAGGCCCGCGGAGCCCTGAACCGCCTGCTGACCCTGCCCGAGGAGGCGCGCGAGCCAGGCCTGGTCTGTGTGACGGCGGGCAACCACGGGGCCGCCGTTGCCTGGGCGGCCGCCCAGGTCGGGGCCAAGGCGACCGTTGTCATGCCGACCTACAGCCCCGCCGCCAAGGTGGCCGCCTGCTGGAGCTACGGCGCCGAGGTGGTGCTGCACGGTGACTCCACCGGGAGGCGTTCGCCGAGTGCGAGCGGCTGCGGCGCGAGCGCGGCCTCACCTTCGTGCACCCGTTCGACGACCCCGAGATCGTCGCCGGCCAGGGCACCGCCGGCCTGGAGCTGGTCGAGGACGCTGGACCGGTCGACGTCTGGGTGGTGAGCGTCGGGGGCGGCGGGCTTGCCTGTGGAACCTCCCTGGCCATCCGCGAGGCCAACCCCGACTGCCGGGTGGTGGCGGTCGAGCCGGAGGGCGCTGCCGCCCTGAGCGCCGCCCTCGCCGCCGGCAAGCCGGTCCCGATCGTCCCCCGATCGGTGGCCGACGGACTCTGCGCCCCGTTCGCCGGGCCGCTCACCTTCCCGCTGTTCCGCGACCTGGTCGACCAGGTGGTGCTGCTGTCCGAGGCCGAGCTGCTGGCCGGGGTCCGCTTCGTGATGGAGCGCATGAAGGTGGTGGTGGAGCCGGCCGGCGCGGCCACCATCGCCGCCCTGCTCGCCGGCAAGGCTGGCGAGCTGGCCGGCCGGCGGGTCGGGGCCATCCTCACCGGCGGCAACGTCGACCTCGGCGTGGTCGTCCCCCAGCTGCCGGACGCGGACTGACCAGGAGCCCGCCGGCTCAACAGGCAGCGGCGCGACGACGGCGAGGCCCGGTCTGCCTACCAGAGCGGCTGGGGAGCGGTGTTCGACGGCCTGCGCGCCCACCTCGGCCTGACCGGCTGACTGTCGCAATGTTGCGGTAGCCTGGACCTGACATAACGGGAGCCCCCCGGCTGCGGCCGTCGGGGGCTACCCGTCTGTGCCCCAACGCCGCTGCCAAAGGACTCGAAGACTTGCGCCTGGACCTTCTGCTCGACCGCTGGACCGACGACCCCC
>DATHIG010000714.1:0-5053 GCA_035490035.1 Actinomycetes bacterium | reverse complement strand
ATCGGGTCGGAGGAGAACACGGCCAGCGCGACCCGCTTGGAGATCCGCTCGTGGGCCAGCTGCGCGGTCTTGAACGCCGGGCCGAGGAGCAGCTTCTTGGCCCGGTAGCCGAGCGACTGGTAGCGCTCCTCGGCGTCGGGTCGCGGCAGGCGCTGCAGGCTCGGTTTGGCTTTCGGGTCGAGATCTGTGGCCATGGCTCCTGCTCCGATGCGGACTCCGGTCGATAGCCTACCGCCGGCCCTGCCGGAGGACGGGGTCAGGCGGCATGGCCGGAACGGGCTAGCCCGATCTCCTCCCGCCGAGCTATGCAAGCTCACCGCCAGCCGACGATGTTCAGGAATGTCGGTGGCGCCCGGGCCTCTCGGTGTGACGGGAGCGGCGGCCCTGAAGCACCTTTCATGGCCCGGGCGCCACCGTCTAACCGATCAGACCTGGCGCCTTCGGCATGATGGGCTCGCCGCGACCGCGCCGGTCGAGGACGACGTTGAGCGCGGCCCCGTAGAGGATCAGCTGCCCGAAGAAGCCCAGCCAGACCAGCAGCAGCACCACCGAGACCAGCGACCGGGGCAAGGCCCCGATGCCGGCCGACTGGCTGGCCCAGTAGTCGAACCCCCGCTTGAGCAGGTAGAACCCGACCGCGCCGAAGCCGGCGCCGGGAAGCTGGCTCAGCCAGCCCTGCCGGCGCGCCGGCAGCAGCCGGTACAGCAGCAGCAGCACGATCAGCATCGAGCTCGGCCCGGCCAGCTCCTCGATCATGTCGATCACCGGGCTGGTCGGCTGGATGTCGAGCGTCCGCTGGGCGGTGGCCGACACCCAGATGGTGAGGAGCGCGGAGCCCAGCAGGACCGAGCCGAGCATCACCACGATCAGGATGTTGACCAGCTTCTGGCCGACCGGGTTGCGCCCGGTCGGCACCTCCCACATGCGGTTCAGGCAGGCGGTCATCGCCCCAACGAACCCGCTGCCGGCGTAGAAGACGCTGAGCAGACCGAACAACCCGAGGACGCCACGGTTCTGGATGACCTGGTCGATGACCTCGCTGAAGACGTCGGCGCCGACGCCGGGGAAGACCTGGTTGAGCGCGTCGGCCACCGCCTCGCGGGCCTCCAGCTCACCGCTGAGGAAGGTGGCGAGCACGAACGCCGCCACCATCAGCAGCGGCAGCAGCGACAGGAAGGTGTAGTAGGCCATGCTGCCCGACAGCAGACTGCCCTCGGCCCTGGAGAAGGTCTGGACCACCGCCCAGGGAAAGCGGGTGTAGCGGTTGCCGGCCAGCCAACGGTAGAGCCGGGCGATCGCCTGCTCGATCCGGGCTTCCGGCCCGTTGGGCTCGGCACCGACCTTGGCCATCCACCGTCCTCTCCTCGAGGACGATGGTAGATGGTCAGGCCCTGGGGACCACCGTGAGCAGCGACGCCTCGGGCCGGCAGGCGAACCGGAAGGGGGCGTACTTGCTGGTCCCGAGACCGGCGCTGACGTGCAGCCAGCTCGAGCCCCAGCGCGAGAGCCCGCGAACCTGGTCCCGGGGCAGATCGCAGTTGGTCACCAGCGCCCCGACCCCAGGAAGGCGCACCTGGCCGCCGTGGGTGTGGCCGGCCAGCAGCAGCGGGTAGCCGTTGCGCTCGAAGGCGTCAAGGGCATGCCGGTAGGGGCTGTGCACCACCCCGACCCGCAGCCGCGGCCCCTGCCCGTTCGGCGGGACGGCGACGGCGGGGTCGTCGCGGCGGATGTGCGGGTCGTCCATGCCGGCCAGCTCGATGTCGCCGAGCCGGCCGCGGCGGTTGGACAGCACCGTCCAGCCCCTCGCCTCCAGGCCGGTGACCAGCTCCCGCCACGGGTTGCGCCCGGAGCTGCGGTGCCGCCGCGAGCTCGGCCCGAGGAAGTAGGTGAGCGGGCTGCGGAACCGCGGCGCCCAGTAGTCGTTGGAGCCGAGCACCGCCACCGCCCCCAGCCGGGGCCGGAAGCGGCCGAGGCAGTCGAGCACGGGGTCGAGCCCGCCCGGCTCGCCGAGCATGTCCCCGGTCAGCACCACCAGGTCGACCGGCTCGGTGGCCAGCCGCTCCAGGAACTCCACCCGCCGGGAGTCGGTGACCGTCAGGTGCAGGTCGGAGAGGTGCAGCAGGGTGAGCGGCGGCTGCCCCGGTTCCAGCACCTCGACCCGCTCCCGCCGCAGCCGGTACCAGTCCCGCTCGACCAGCACCCCGTAGGCGACACAGCCAGCCCCGGCCGCGGCGACCACCCCCGCCAGCAGACCAACCTTCGAACCGGCTCCTGGCATGTGCGGTCGCGCTCCTACGGGTGGGCTTTTGGGATGAACGGGGATTGTAGTAGCTGTAGGCTCGCAGCATGCTCATCGATGACGTGCAGCAGGCGATGTTTCAGGCGATGAAGGCGCGGCGGGGAGAGGAGACGGCGGCGTTGCGGCTGGCGCTGTCGGCGCTCAAGTCGGCGGCGATCGAGGCCCGCACGGAGCTGTCGGACGAGGAGGCCGTCGCCGTGCTGCAGCGGGAGGCCCGCAAGCGCCGGGAGGCCGAGCAGGCCTACCGGGACGCCGGGCGGGCCGAGCGGGCCGAGCGGGAGGCGTACGAGCGCTCGGTGATCGACCGGTTCCTGCCGGCCGGCCTGGAGCCGGCCGAGCTGGCCCGGCTGGTCGACGAGGCGGTCGCGGCCTCGGGAGCCAGCGGCCCCAAGGAGCTCGGCAAGGTCATGGGCCGGCTGATGCCGCAGGTCAAGGGCCGTGCCGACGGCAACGAGGTCCGCCGCCTGGTGCTGGAGCGCCTCGGCGGTCCGGCCGGCTAGCCTTTGCGGCCGACGACCAGGGTGACGTAGGAGCCCTTCGGCAGCGTGGTGCCAGGACCTGGGCTCTGGGCGGCCACCCGGCCAGTGGGGGCGTTGCGGGTGTAGGTGATCCCGACGGTCAGCCCTCTGGCGGTCAGCAGCGCCTTGGCCACGCTGGCCTGGAGGCCGACCACGCCGGGCACGACCACGTCCCCGCCCGTCCGGCCGCCGGAGACGGCCAGGATCACGGTGGCGCCCTGGCGCAGCCGGGTGCCGGCGCCTGGCGCCTGGCGGACCACCCGGCCCTTGGGCTGGGCGCTGTTGACCCGCCTGACCTCGCTGCGGAAGCCGGCCTGGGCGAGCCGCTGCTGGGCCGCCTCCTGCGTCATGCCGACGACGTCGGGCACGCCAACCTGCGGTGGCGGCGGGGGTGGCGGGGCCGCCGGGAACCCGACGATCGGCGCCCCGGCCAGGGCGGCCTGCATGTAGTCGTGGAAGATGATCGCCGGGTAGGTGCCGCCGAACACCGGCCCGCCCTGGTACAGGTTCTTCATCGGCACCCGCCTGGCCCGGTAGCCGACCCAGACCGAGGTCGAGAGCTGGGGGGTGAACCCGGAGAAGAAGGCGCTGGTGTTCTCCTGGGCGCTGCCGGTCTTGCCGGCCACCGGCCGGGCGCCAAGCGACGCCCGGCGACCGGTGCCGCCGGTGATCACGCCGCGCAGCATGGCCACCGTGCGGGTCGAGATCTTCTCGTCGATGACCTGCTTGCACTCGGGCTTGTTCTCGATCAGCGGCTTGCGCTCGCCCGGCGCCACCACCTTGGTGATCGAGAACGGCGTGCAGCGGACGCCCCGGTTGGCCAGCACGCCGAAGGCGCCGGCCATGTCGAGCACCGAGACCTCCCTGGCCCCGAGGACCAGCGAGCAGACGTTCCAGTTCGCGTACTCCCTGGAGCCGCGGGGCGGGATGTTGGTGATGCCCATCCGGCGGGCGACCTCGACCGCCGCCGAGGGCCCGACCTTCACCGCCAGCTGGGCGAACCAGGTGTTCACCGACTTGGCGGTGGCCTGGTACATGTTGTAGACGCCGGCGCTGGACTCGCCGGCGTTGCCCGGGCTCCAGGCACCGCCCGGGCCGGCACAACGGCGGTCGGTGATGGTGATCCGCGCCGGTCCGGGCATCACGATCCCAGGTGAGATGCCCTTCTCGAGGGCGGCGACGACGAAGAACATCTTGAACGCCGACCCCGGCTGGAAGCCGCTGCCGCCCTTGCCGGTGGCCAGGTCGACCTGGGACCGCTTGAAGCTCTTGCCGCCGTAGAGGGCGACGATCCGGCCGGTGCCCGGCTCGACGCTGGCCAGCGCGCCGGCGGGGTCGCCGCGGAACTGGTCCATCTGGGCCCCGACCGCCCGAGCGGCCTGCGACTGCTTGGGCCCCTGGAGGGTGGTGTAGATGCGCAGGCCGCCCTGGAACACCTTGCGCTTGCGCTCGTCGGTGCCGACCTTCCCGAGGGTCTTGTTGTACCTGGCGTCGTTGAGCAGCTGGTCGACGATGTAGCGCTCGAAATAGGGCTGGCGGCGGGGCGGCGTGTACTGCGTGACCCGGAGCTTCTCCTTCTTGGCGGCGGCGACGTCCTTGGTCGAGGCCAAGCCGAGCTCGTGCATCCGGTCGAGGACCAGGTTGCGCCGCTGGAGGTTGGCCTTCTTGCTGGTCGGCTTGAAGCGCTCGGGGGCGGCGATGGTCGCCGCCAGGGAGGCCGCCTGGGAGAGGCTCACGAACTTGATCGAGGTGTTGGCGAAGTAGTGCTGGGCGGCGGTGGCGATGCCGTAGACGCCCTCGCCGAAGTAGGCCTGGTTGAGGTAGTACTCCAGGATCTGGTTCTTGCTGTAGCGCCGTTCCAGCTCCACCGCGTAGATGGCCTCACGCAGCTTGCGGTCGATGGTCCGCGAGTTGCCGGTGACGGTGAGCTTGACCAGCTGCTGGGTGAGGGTGCTGCCGCCCTGGGCGATCCGGCCCTCGCGGAGGTCGGCGACGGCGGCCCGGGCGATGCCCCTGAAGTCGACCCCGCTGTGCTGGAAGAACCGGTCGTCCTCGATGGCCACGACGGCGTTGCGGACCCGCGTTGGGACGTCCTTGAGCTTGACCACCTTGCGGTTCTCGTCCAGCCACAGGGTGGCGAGGGCGGTCTTGCCGTCGGCGGCGTAGATGACCGAGCGCTGCGCCGGGTCGGGCAGCGCCTCCTGCAGCGGCGGCACGTCCCCGAGCTTCGTGGCGG
>DATHIG010000713.1:0-15863 GCA_035490035.1 Actinomycetes bacterium | reverse complement strand
GCCGGCGGACAGCTCGGCCGCGGCCCGTACCGCCCGCAGGGCGTCGTCCTCGTTGACCACCGGGATCCCGAACACGGCCACCACGGCGTCGCCGACGAACTTCTGCACCCGCCCGCCGTGGCGCTCGAACAGCCCCCGCAGGTGGCCGAACCAGCGGCCCATGACCATGGCCAGCGACTCCGGGTCCAGCCGCTGCGCGAGCCCGGCCGACCCGGCCAGGTCGGTGAACACGACCGTGACCAGCTTGCGGGCCGGCCGGCCGGTCGCCGCCGCCACCGGCAGCTGCGACCCGCAGTTGAGGCAGAAGCTGGCCCTTGCCGGGTTCGGCTCCCCGCAGACCGGGCAGACGGTCACCCCAGGGCCGCCCCGCCGGGGCCGGGCCAGCGCTCACGGTCGGGCTTTCCGGTCGCCCCGCCGGGGCCGGGCCAGCGCTCACGGTCGGGCTTCCCGGTCGCCCCGCCGGGGCCTGGCCAGCGCTCACGGTTGGGCTGCTCGGCCGTCCCGCCGGGGCCTGGCCATCCGCGGCTGCGGGCAAGCTCGGCCAGGGCGTCCCGGTCGATCCGGTCGCCCGGCACGGCCGCGACCCGGCAGGCGGTGACCGCCCGCAGGGTGGCGGTGCGCCGGCCGCCCTCGAGCAGGGCGACCTCGCCGACCACCGCCCCCGGGCCGAGCTCGGCCACGGTCTGGCCGTCGATCTCGACCGCCAGCAGCCCGTCGAAGAGGAGGTACAGCTCGTGGCCGGGGTCGCCCTGCTCGACCAGGGTGGCCCCCCGCCGCAGCCGCAGCCAGTGTGGCGCCGAGCCGACGATGATCAGGGAGAGCTCCCGTTCCAGGGCGGTCTCGACGGCGGTGGCCCGAACCGGGGCGTCCCGGCCGCCCCAGGGGGTGAACGGGTCCCAGGCGTCGGCCTGCCAGGCGGTGAAGTCGACCACCCCGGAGGTGGCGACCAGCCGGCCCGTGTGGTCGTAGACCCAGTGCCGCGGGAACGGGCTGGCCCCGGTCAGGGTCTGCTCGCTGGTCCCGTCGGCATGCACGGTCAGGGCCAGGGTCGTCCAGGCCGCCGGTGCGGCCAGCCGCGGCGAGGCCGTCGGGGCCGACCGGTAGGGCATGCCAACCGACAGCAGCCCGCCGGCGGTCTGCCCGAACCGCACCCAGCCGGCCCCGACCTCCGGCTCGGGTCGCAGGTCGGGCAGGGCGACGGCCGCGAACCCCACGACTGCGGGGGGCTCAGCCCGCATCCCCGGCGACCCCGAGTCCGTCCCCCGTGTCCCCTCCAGGACCGACCGCGCGGCCTGGCCGGTGGCGCCGATGTGGCCCTGGCCGGCCTGGTGGTGGGCGACGACCCGGCCGTTGGAGACCTCGATGGATCCCCGGAGCTGGTTGGCCAGCCGGACCCGGCCGGCGGCCAGCAGCGACCGCACGTCGTCCAGGTGCGCGGGCGGCGGTTCGTCGTACTGGGCGGCCCCGACGTGGAAATGAAGCCGTTGGCCTCCCTCGACGCAGTCCAAGGGGACCCAGGAGACGGCGGTGACGGAGGACTCGATGCGCACGGCAACCAACGATGCTACCGGGTCGAGCCCTCGAGGCCCAGCATCCCTTGCCTGCCGGTCAGGCGAGCAGGTGGGCCAGGAGCTCACGGACGCCCGGCGGGCCATCCAGGACCAGGTCGGCCGCGGCCAGCAGCTCCGGCGGGGCCTCGTCCGAACCCACGGCCACGCGAAGGCCGCCGCCGCCGAGGGTCTCGGCAACGGCGAACGCCGGCAGGTCGCCGCGGTCGTCGCCGATCACCACCAGGGCGCGGGCGCCCGACTCGGACGCCACCCGGCGCACCGCGTCGCCCTTGTCGCCGCGCACCCGGGGCCGCAGCTCCCAGACCAGCCGTCCGGTAACCACCTCGAGGCCGTGCCGGTCGGCGACCTCGTGGGCGGCCTGGTCGATCGGGTCGCTCCAGCGGTCGGGGTCGGGGAGCCGCCGGGTGTGGATGGCGACCGCGTACCGCTTGTCCTCCAGGCGGGCGCCGCTGTCGCGCACCACCGGGTGGGCTCGCAGGTCCTCGGCGGCCGCGACCACCGCCGGCCGGGCGGTCTCCAGCCGCGGGTCGACCTGGGCCCGGCCGTCCACGATCTCCTCCAGCCCGTACAGGCCCAGGTAGCGCACCCCGGGAGCGGCCGCGTGGGTGGCCAGGTAGGTGGCCGGGCGGCCCGAGACGAGCGCCACGGCGGCATAGCGGCCGGCCAGCGGCCCGAGCAGCTCGACGATCCCGGGCAGCGGCCTGGCCGCCTCCGGGTCGTCGACGATCGGGGCGATGGTGCCGTCGAAGTCCACGCAGACCGCCACCTCGCCGGCCCGCCGCGACAGCCGGGCGGCGTGCTCGGCCAGCGACCGGTCGGTGGTCACGGGTCCAGCCTCCGCGGCCCGTGACGGCCGCCGTCGCCGGTCGGGCGGCGAGGGGGGCGCTTGGTGCCGGTGGCCAGCTTGGCCCTGGTCTCCCTGACCGCGAGCGCCGACAGGCGGTCGGCGTGCCGGTCGACGAAGGTGGCCACCTCGGTGGGGCAGGGCTCCAGCCAGCTGCGCAGGACCCAGGAGCTGGCCTTGGGCAGGGCGGCCTCCCGGTCGCCGGCGAGGTCGAGCAGCAGCTGGGCGACCCGCGGCCAGTGGCCGGCGGCGCCGCCGGCCTGGGCAAGGCGCGTGCAGGCGACCAGCGCGGCCCGGCGGGCCCAGGGGTGGGGGCCGGCGGCCATCGCTTCCAGCTCGCCGAGCCGGGCGTGGGGGTCGAGCGCGACCAGGGGGCCGAGCACGTTCATGCCGAGCTGGTCGGTGGTCTCCCAGTTGTCCAGCAGCGCCGTCCAGGCGCGCACCCGGGATGGCTGGGTGGCGGCCAGCGCCTCCCGGTGCCCGCCGAGCAGGAAGCAGGCGACCAGCTGCTCCTCGCGGATGCCGGCGTGCCACAGCCGGTCGGCCAGCGCCGCCACCTGTGCCGGGGAGGCGTCGCGGTGGGCCAGTTGCCAGTCCTTGGCGGTGCGGCGCAGGTCGCCGACCTTAGCTCCGTAGAAGGGCCGGCTGGTCTTGATGATCGGCACGACGGTCGGCTCGGGGGCCAGCGCCCGCAGGGCCGCGGTGAGGGCGGCCGCCTCGGCGGCGACGTCCAGGTCCACGCGCCCGGCCATCAGCCGGCCGAGCCGGCGAGGTCCAGGTCCGCGTCCAGGTGCCCGGCCATCAGCCGGCCGAGCCGGCGACGCTCCGCGGATGGTGCCGCCTGGCCCGCCGCCGCCCTCCGGTCAGGGCCCACTGGGCGACCCGCAGCAGCGCCTCGGCCACGATCTGCTTGCTCATCTTCGACACCCCGGAGGCCCGCTCGGTGAAGGTGATCGGCACCTCCACCACCTGGAACCCCTCCTGCCAGGTCCGATGGGCCGTCTCGACCTGGAAGCAGTAGCCGTTGGACCGCACCGCCTCCACCGGCAGCGCCTCCAGCACCTCCCGCCGGTAGGCCCGGTACCCGGCCGTGCTGTCGCGCACCGGCATCCGCAAGGCCAGCCGCACGTAGGCGTTGCCCCCCCGCGAGATGGCCTCCCGCAGCCGGCTCCAGTTGACCGTCCGCCCCCCCGGCACATACCGGGAGCCGATCACCAGGTCGGCGCTGCCCAGCCCGTCCAGCAGCGCCGGCAGCCGGTCCGGCGGATGCGACAGGTCGGCGTCCATCTCGACCAGCGCGTCGTACCCCCGCTCCAGCCCCCAGGCAAACCCAGCCCGATACGCCGCTCCGAGCCCCTGCTTGCCCGACCGTTCCATCAGCTGGATCCGTGGCTCCCCATCGCTCCTGGCCGCCACCAGCTTGGCCGTGCCGTCCGGGCTGCCGTCGTCCACCACCAGCACATCCACCCGCGGATCGGCGGCCAGCACCCGGTCGAGCACCTCGACCACCGACTCCGCCTCGTTGAAGGTCGGGATGACGACCAGCGCCTTCACGGTTTCCTCACCGGCGGGACCATGTCGCCCCGATCCGGCACGGTTTGCGCGTTGGGAGCCGGCCGGGCCCGCCGGCCGGCCGACTGGGCTTCCCGGAGCCGGGCCGACGGGCCCGGCCGGCCCACCCCGCCCGGCCGCCGGCGCCACCAGAGCAACCCGGATAGCACCATGCCCCCAACAGCCACCCCAACCAGACCGGCCTCGATCCCCCGGCCATAGCGCACGTACAGCGTCCGCCCGTCCCGCGGCGAGAGCCCCGCCCGCAGGACCGTCTCCCGGTACAGCCCGGTCTCCTGCCTGGTCGCCCCCGTCGGCTCGATCACGGCGCTGATCCCGGTCACCGCCGCCTGGACGATGGTCCGCCCCGCCTCGACCGCCCGGAGCTGCCCGGCGGCCAGGTGCTGCCGCGGCCCGGCCCCGGTCCCGAACGAGGCGTTGTTGGTCATGATCAGCAGCACCCGGGCGCCGTCGCGGGTCAGCTGGCGGGCGTCGCCCGGGTAGGCCGACTCCCAGCAGATCAGGGTGCCGACCGGGACCCCGTCGATCAGCAGCGGCTCCAGGCGCCGGCCGGGCACCTTGTCATAGGGGACACCCTCGCGGGTGGCCGGGATCAGCCGGCCGAGCAGCCCCCCGAGAGGCACGAACTCGCCGAAGGGGACCAGCCGGCGCTTCCGGTAGCGGTCGGCGAGCTGCCCGCCGGCGGTGAACAGCAGGCCCTCGGTGGCGCGATGGGTGTCGTCGACCCGGGTGGTGGCGCCGAGCAGGATCGGCGCCTTGGCGGCGGCCGCGGCCCGGCCGACCTCGGCCAGCCGGTCGGGGCTGGCCAGCGGGTCGGCGTCGGCCGCCCCCTCGCCCCAGACGACCAGGTCGGGTGGGTCGCCAGGGATCAGGGCGACGGTCTCGGTCAGGCGGACATGGTTGGCGAACACGCGTTCGGTGGTCAGGCCCTGGGCGAGCCCGCGCCCGCCGCGCAGGCCGCCCTGGACCACGACCACGTCCATCGGCGGGCCCGACGGCGCCGGCGCGGCCGGGACGGCCACCCGGGCCGCCAGCAGCCCGGCGGCCAGCACCGGCAGCCCGGCCAGGGCGGCCCATCTGCCCCAGCCGCCGCTCCGGGGTTCCTCGGGCCCCTGCGGGCGCTGGCCGCGCCCGGCCAGCGGGCCGCCGTCTCCGGCGAGGGCTGGGCGGGCCAGCAGGGCGTTGAGCCAGAAGGCGACGGCCAGGTTGACGGCGACGATGACCGCGGCCAGGCCGAACCCGCCGATGACCCGGGCCAGGGGCAGCAGCGGCCCGGCGTCGTGCTGGCTGATGGCGAGCAGGCCCCACGGGAAGCCGCCCATCGGGTGGTGGGCGCGGACCAGCTCGAGCACGGCCCAGCAGGCCGGCAGGACCAGCAGCCGCCAGGCACCGAGCCGTCTGGTCGCCGGGACCAGGGCGAAGAACGCGGCGATGAAGGCGGCCTGGATGGCGCTGAGCGCGCCCCAGGCCAGCCAGGCGACCGCCCCGGTCCAGGAGAGGAACTGGGCGATCCACAGCAGGTGCAGGCCGAAGAAGGTCAGCCCGGCCAGGTAGCCGAGGGCCGCGGCCTTCACCGGCCGGGTCGTCTCGACCAGCAGCAGCAGGGGGACCAGCGCCACCAGGGCGAGCGGCCCGATGTCGGGGGCCGGGAAGGCCGCGGCCAGGGCGGCCCCGCTGGCCAGGGCGGCGAGGACCTCCAGGGCGGTGCGGCGCCATCTCGGCGCCGCACCGAGGCCGCCTGCTACGCGCAGTCGCGACAAAGCGTTCGCCGGCGGTCGGCGAGCTGGCTGCGGTGCTTGACCAGGAAGCAGCTCTTGCACACGAACTCATTGTGCTGCACGGGCAGCACCTTGGTGGTGAGCGACTCGCGCGCCTCGTCGCGGCCGGCGGCCAGCAGCGACTCGTCCTCGTCCTCGTCGTCGGTGATGGTCGGCCGGTCGGCCTTCTTGGCGATCAGCTCTTCGAGGGAGGCCTCGACCTGCCCCTCCTCCTCTTCTTCTTGGTCGGCCACAGGATGTGTCTCCTTCTCGTTTCGTGCGTGGCGTTCTGC
This sequence comes from Actinomycetes bacterium, assembly GCA_035490035.1. Taxonomy (GTDB): domain Bacteria; phylum Actinomycetota; class CALGFH01; order CALGFH01; family CALGFH01; genus CALGFH01. Next base: position 9,826 of record DATHIG010000713.1, on the reverse strand, counting down.
GGCAACGCTCGCTGGCGGGTGGTTGTTCCCGAGTGCCGCGGGTGTCACACGCGGCGCGCGCACAGGTCGGCGCAGTATGGGATACCGCTTACCGGAACGCAACGAGGCAAGCGACCCGGATTTCGGCGCCGCTACTCCTGCAGGGCGGCCGTGGAGGTCCGGTCGGCGCCCATGCTGACCACGATCGCGGCCGGAAGCAGGTCTTTCACCTCGTCGTTGTGGGTGACCAGGAGCACCTGGCGGAAACGGCCCTGCAGGCGGGTGAGCGCGTCCAGCATGCGTTCGCGCCGCTCCCGGTCCAGGGCGCCGAGGACCTCGTCGAGCACCAGCAGGCCCAGCTCGCCGGCGCTCTCGGCGATGACCAGGCTGACCGCGACCCGCAGCGACAGGCTGGCCAGGTCGTTCTCGGAGCCGGAGAAGCGGGACAGCTCGTATTCGGTGCCGGCGTCGGCGATGCGGATGGCGTAGTCCTCCGGGTCGACCACCAGGTCCTGGTATTCGTGGTCGGTCAGGTCGGCGAACAGGGCCGCCGCCTCCACCGACAGCCGCCGGCCGAGCCGGCTGACCAGGTGCAGCCGGAACCCGGCGACCAGGTCGGCCAGGCGGTGCAGGTAGGCGGCCTGCTGTTCCAGCCCGGCGACGCGTTCGTGCTGGTCCCGGGCGGCGTCGAGGGCGGCCTGCCTGGCCTGGGCCAGGCGGCCGGCCCCGTCGAGGGCCTGGGCGGCGGCGCTGTGGGCGCCGTGGGCGGCGGTGGCCGCCAGCCCGGCCGCCTTCTGCTGCTCCCTGGCCGCGGCCAGCTCGGCGTCGGCCGGGCCGAGGGCGGCGGCCTCGGCGTCGTGGGCCGACGCGCGGGCGTCGGCCCGGTCGGCGCGGGCCATGGCCTGCTTGGCCAGGCCCCGTTCGACCTCGGCCTGGGCGAGCCGCCGCTCCAGCGCGGCCAGGGCCAGCGCCGCCTCCTGGCGGGCCTCGGCGGCCTGCTTGGCGGCGGCCCAGGCGGCGGGGTCGAAGCCGGGGTCCGGCGCCTGGTCCAGGGCCTGTTGGCGGGCGGCCACGTCGGCGACGTTCAGCTCGAGGGCGTTGGCGGCCGCCTCGGCCAGGGCGGTCGCCTTGCCCGCCTTGCTCTCGGCCGCCCTGGCCCGCTCCAGCGCCTCGACCAGGGTGGTGCGGCGCTCGGCCAGGGCCTTGCCGGCGGCGGTGGCGGCCTGCCTGGCCGCCAGCGCCCCGGCGTTGGCGGCCTTGGCGGCGGCCAGCTCGTGGTCGTGGCGGCGCCGGATCTCGGCGTGGGCCGCACCGAGCGGCTGGCCGCAGGTCGGGCAGGGCGCGCCCGGGTCCAGGTCGGCCGCGGCCGCCCCGGCCTGCCTGGCCGCCGCCAGGCGGGCGGCGGCCGCCCCGGCGGCCTCGCTCAGCTCGGCGTGGCGTTCCCGGGCGACGGCCAGCTGCGCATCCAGCTCCCCGACCGCCTGTTGCGCCTCGACCCGGGCGGCGACCAGCTGCTCGGCCCCGGCCGCGTCCCCCTCGGCCTTGCGCAGCGCCCGCTCGCTGGTGCGGCGCCGGCCGCGGGCCTCCTCCAGCGCGGTCACCAGGTTGGCCCTGGCCGCCGCCTGCTCCCTGGCCAGCTCCAGCGCCTCCAGCGGCGCGGCCGCGTCGGCCAGCTCGGCCACGCGGGCGGCGGCGGCCTCGATCTCCGGGCCGAGCCGGTCGGCCTCGGCCGCCCTGGCCTCGTGGCGCTCGGCCTCCTGGCGGTGCCCGTCGGCTTCGGCCCTGGCCAGGCCGGCCTTGGCCCGCAGCCCGTCAAGGACCCGTGCCGCCTGCTCAGCGGTCGCGGTCGCCTGCTCGGCGGCGGCCAGCGCGGCCGCGGCGGCCGTTTCGGCCGCGCTGGCCTCCTGCTCGGCCAGCTCGGCGGCGGCCAGCTCGGCGGCCGCCGTGGCCGCCGCCGCCTCCAGCTCGGCCAGGTCGGGCAGGCCTGCCCTGGCCCCGCCGGCGGCGGTGCGGGCGTCGCGGGCCTGCTCGCGCACCTTGGTCAGGGCCCGCTCGACCGGGCTGACCCCGAGCAGGTCGAGGACCAGGCGGCGCCGCTCGCTGGGGATCATGGTCGCGAACGCGGTCAGCTCCTTCTGCTGGGCGCAGACCGAGGCCAGGAAGGCCCGCTGGTCCATGCCGAGCACCCGGCTCAGGTAGGCGTTGGCCTCCCGCACCGACTGGGCGGCCAGCTGCCCGTTCAGGAACACCTCGACCTCAGGGGTGAGGTTGCGACCCTTCAGCCGCCGGCGCACGTCATAGGTGTTGCCCTCGTGCTCGAACACCAGCTCGGCCCGGACGTCCTCCCCCACCCCGGCCGACCGCAGCTCCCACTTGTCGGTCCGCGAGTCCCCATACAGGCAGAACCGCAGCGCCTCGATGATGGTCGACTTCCCACTGGCGTTCCGGCCGTAGATGCCGACCAGGCCGTCGGGGAACTCCAGGTCGACCGAGCGGTAGACGCGGTAGTTGCGCAGGGACAGGGAACGCAGGTGCATCGGCTACCGGGCCTCCTCCTCGACCTGCTGCAGGAAGGCGCGGCCCATGCCGGCCAGCCGGTCGCGGTCGTAGCCTTCGATGGGGACGCTGGCCAGGTAGCGGTCCCACTCGTCGGCCAGGCTGGTCACCGGCTGGGCGGCCAGCTGGGCCGCCTGCTCGTCGGTGGCCGCCTCGACCACAACGGTCACCACCAGGGCGCCGGGGAAGGCGTCGGCGACCTGGCGGCGGTCGAGCAGGCGGCGGATCTCGGGCCGGGCCCGGTTGACGAACAGCCGGACCACGGCCGCCTCGGTCTCCTGGGGTGTGGCCAGCCCGGCGGCGGCCTCGTAGACCTCGGGGGCGGTCAGCTCGAAGGCGTCCAGCCGGTAGCTGCGCAGCGGCCGGCCGCCGGGGACCGGGTGGTGGCGGACCGTGCCCGAGGCGGTGTCCAGGCTGAGCACCCCCTTGACCGGGGGCTCGTCGTGCTGGGGCAGGTCCTTGAAGCTGAAGGTGTCGGTCGAGCCCGGATACCAGGCGTTGGGGGCGACCTTGGCGAAGTTGTGGAAGTGGCCGAGCAGGATGCGGTCGAAGCCGGCGTCGAGGGTGGACAGGTCGACCTCGAGCTCGTTGACGTCGCCGTAGGTGTAGCGGCGGGCCAGCACGGTGACGGCGGCGTGGGTGATGAGGAGATTCAGGTGGTCGGTGGAGCGGGCGCCCGCCGCCGCCGCGACCTGCTCCTTGAGGGCGACCTCGTCGGTGCACTGGGGGACGGCGTGGACCCGCAGCTCTGGCAGCAGGTCGACCGGCTCGTAGGCGCCCCGGTAGACGAACCGGAGGCCGGGGAAGCCGTCGGCCAGCACCGCGTAGGGCGAGCCCGACTCGCGCAGCCGCGGGGTGTCGTGGTTGCCGGAGATGGCCAGGGCGGGCACGCCCGCCTCGGCAAGGGTGCGCAGGCCCCTGGCACCTTCCCGGAACGCCCGGTAGGTCGGCCGGGGGGCGTCGAACAGGTCGCCCAGGACCAGCACCGCGTCCGGGTCGAGCCCGATGGCGGCCTCGACGGCCCGGTGCCAGGCCGCGCTGAAGTCGGCCTCGCGCTGGTTCAGGCCATTGGAGTCGACCGCCTGGTAGTGGGCCCGGCCCAGGTGGGCGTCCGCGATGGCGACTACTCGAGCCATCTCACCACCGCCGGGCTGGCCGCGGGCCCGCGGTTCCTCCGGGGGCCCGAGAGCGTCCCCCGGACCCCCCAGCCGCGCCGGAATGCCTGCATCCCGCTCTCCGTGCCCCTCACTCGTAGAACCCGGTCATGGCGTCGGCCGGGCGGGCCCTCGGGGCCTCGGGGGGCTTGACGGTGGCCAGCCACTCCTCGTACAGGTGGACCCGGGCGGGCAGCGCGAACGGGGCCTCGGGGTTGGTGACCAGCGCCTCCCCCGGCATCAGGGTCTGGATCTCGGCCCCGAGGTCGGACAGGTCCTGCTTGGAGGAGGACCGCAGGGTGTTGCGGTCGCGCTCGTCGGCCAGGCCGAGCACGAAGTAGGTGTTGAACTGGCTGAGCAGCTCCGGGTCGATCAGCTTGGGCTGCTGGGTGACGGCGCACAGGCCGACGTTGAACTTGCGGCCCTCGCGGGCCAGCCGGGGGAAGACGTTGAACTCGGCGTCGTCCAGCCGGGTCAGCACCCGCTGGGCCTCCTCCAGCGCGACCAGGGTGCGGGGCAGCTGGCCGAACCGCTCCCGGTCGTTGCGGTAGGCGAGCGCCCGCTCGTCGAGCAGGCTGCGGGTGAGCAGGGAGGCGACCAGGGTCTCCTCCACCGCCTCCAGCCCCGAGGTGTCGACCAGCACCACCTTGCCGCCGGCCAGGTCGTCCAGGACCTTGCCGGTGAGCGACTGGCTGGGGTCGTCGGTCATCAGCGGCAGGCGCACGATCCGCTTGGCCCGCCGGGACAGCACCTGGATGGTGGCCAGGGCGTGGCGGCCCAGCTCGGCGTCCTTGAGGTCCTCGGGGTCGTCCTCGGCCAGGCGGGTGAGCCACACCCCCTTGTCGCCCAGCAGGGCGTAGGCGCTCTCCAGGGCCTCGGACTGGGGGCCGGTGAACTTCCAGGCGGTGCGCAGGTCGTCGACGGTCAGCTCGGCCAGCGACAGCCGCAGCAGGCTGGCCTGGCCGGCCCGGGGGCTTGGCGAGTAGACCCGCAGCCGCTGCGCCGCCCACGGGTGGTGGGCCAGTCCGCGGCGGCCGGCCGCCCCGCCTTCCAGGTACTCGCCGTGGGGGTCGAACAGCAGCATGGCGTAGCGGCCGCCGGCCGCCAGCAGCTGGCCGGCCAGGACCTTCATCAGGTTGCTCTTGCCCATGCCGGTGGTGGCGAAGACGCCGACATGGCTCGGCAGGGTCTCGCCGCGGATGCCGACCGGCAGCTCGATGGTGTCCTCCCCCGAACGCAGCCGCCCGACCTCGACGTCGCCCATCCGCTCGCGCAGAAAGGCCAGGTCGGTGTCGGTCGGGGCCGAGACGGCGGCGAACTGGGCCGGCAGGCTCTTGGGCTTGTGGAAGCCTTTGGCGTCGACATAGCCGAGGGGGACGACCTCGGCCACCTTGTAGAGGCGCTTCTCGAAGTCGCGCAGGGTGGTCGCCTCGCCGACCTGGTCCATGGCCATGAGGCCGCCGGCGGTGCGCTCGGCCCAGCCGGCGTCGGAGGACTCCGAGCCGTAGGCCACGTCGGTGACCCGGAACAGGTAGCGCCGGCCCCGCTCCGGGTCGTCACCGGCCAGCAGCTCCCCGAGGAACAGGTCCTCGCCGTAGAAGGCCCGGAAGCGCACGTCGAGCACGGAGCGGCCGAAGATGCGTCCCTTGTAGTCCGGCATGGGTCTCAGTTCCTCGTGGTCAGGCGTTCAGGGTCAGGTGGAAGTCGCGCATCACCAGGTCGACGTCGTCCTCGGACAGGCCCTCGCGCAGGAACGCCTCCCGGATCTCGCGGCGCAGGTCGGCCAGCAGGTGGCCGGGCAGCGACACCACCTGGTGGACGCGGGCCAGCGGGTAGGGGTAGCCGAGGAACGCCGGGTCGTCCGACAGGCCGGCCAGCACCGCGAACAGCGCTTCGGGGTCGCGATGGCCACGGACGGCGTCGACCCGGAAGGCGTAGGCGCCGCGCCTGGCCAGCCGGGCAACGTACACCTCGGACGGCTCGTCGGGGCCGGTCACCCGCAGGTACCAGCGGGCGTCGGGTCCGAGCTCGCCCTCGGCCCGGCGGCGCACCCGCAGCACCAGCGGCGCGTAGCGTCCCCAGCGCAGCTTGGACGCCTTGGTCACCCCGACCAGGTCCACGCCCCGCTCCATGGCCAGCCGGTGGACCGGCTCGACCAGGCCGGCGGGCAGGAACGGGCCCGGGTGGAGGCTGCCGTCGACCAGGACCAGGTCGCCCGGCCGGGCGGCCGCGACCGCCTCGGCGGCCCGGCGCCACTCGGCCAGCTCGCGGAGCACGTCGACCACCCCGCCGAGGTCGGCCAGCTCCCGTTCCCGCCGGACCCCGGCCAGGGCCAGGGCTTCGGCGTAGGCGGCCTTGGCGTCGGTCTGGGTGAGGGCGCGCAGCTGCAGCGGGTCGGCGTCGGTGGCGAAGGTGTCGCGGTCGCGGTGCCAGACGGTCCCGGCCCGGTAGGCGACCAGCCAGAAGCTGCGCCCGTTGAGCAGGCAGGCCGAGCCGCCGTCGACCGCGGCCGCGGTCACCCCTGGGGCGGGGTCGCTGCCGAACTGGACAAGGGCGGCGTCCTCGGAGAGCTCGAGGGGGGCGGCGTCCTCGGGGCCGACCGGCTCGTCGGCCGGGTTGTCGACCCTGGTCCCGGCGTCGGCCAGCAGGCGGCTGAGGTAGCCGGCGGCCAGCCGTACCCGGTCGGCGTAGTCCTCGACGAGCAGCGCGCCTCCCCTCGTCACACCGGGAGGCTACGCTGGAGTCTCCCGGACGGGTGCGAACGAACACACGTTCACCCCGGAGCGTAACCAACAACCCCGGGAAGGGGAAGCACCGCGGCAGTGTAGCTCAGGTGCGAGGCTGGCCGACCATGGCGGCCAGCCGCTTGGGGGCGACCATCCGGTAGCTGTCGGCGACCAGCTCGGCGACCTCGCCCCAGTCGACGTCGTGGAGGTCCAGCCGAAGCGCCACCCAGCCCCGGTTGCCGACGTACCTGGGCAGGTAGAACCGGTGCGGGTCGGTGGCGACCAGGCCGCTGTTCTCGCCCGGCGGCGCCTTGCAGAGCACGGCCACCCGGCCGTCGCCATGCTCGTCGTCGACATACCAGGCGAAGGTCCGGCCGCGCACCTGGAAGCCGACGTGCTGGGCATGGGGGGTCGCGGTGGCCTCGGGAAGGGTGCGGCACAGCCGCACCAGCCGGTCGCGCCGCGCGTCCAGGTCGTCCACGCGCCCGACCATAGCAGCCGCCACAGACAGCCCGGTCGCGCGGCCGGCCAGGTGGCTGAACAATGGGAGGCGTGTTCGGCACCGACGGCAAGGTCAAGCTGCTCACCCTTGGGGCCTGCTGCTTCGGGCTGTTCATGGTGATGCTGGACAACACCGTGGTGAACGTGGCCCTGCCGAGCATCCAGCGGGAGCTGGACGCCGGGGTGTCGGGGCTGCAGCTGGTGCTCGACGCCTACATCCTGGTGTTCGCGACCCTGCTGCTGACCGCGGGATCGCTCGGCGACCGGTTCGGGCGCCGGCGGGTGTTCCGGACCGGCCTGGTGGTGTTCGTGGCCAGCTCGGCCCTGTGCGGGCTCGCCCCGACCCTGGCGGCGCTGGTCGGCGGGCGGGCGCTGCAGGCGGTCGGCGGGGCCGCCCTGCTGCCCAGCAGCCTGGCCATCCTGACCGCCACCTTTCCCGACCCGCGGGAGCGGGTCCAGGCCATCGGTCTGTGGTCGGGGGTGTCGGCGATGGCCCTGGCCGCCGGGCCGGTGGTCGGCGGGCTGCTGACCGACGGCCTCGGCTGGCGCTGGGTGTTCTACGTGAACCTGCCCGTCGGCGTGGCCGCGTTCCTGGTCGCCGGCCGGGTCATGGCAGAGTCGCGCAACCCGGCCGCCCGCCGCCTCGACCTGCCCGGGCTGCTGCTGGGCGGCCTTGGCCTGGGCGGCGTCACCCTTGGGCTGATCGAGGGCAACCAGCGCGGCTGGGGCTCGCCGGTGATCGTCTGCCTGCTGGCCGCCGGCGCCGCCTGCCTGGCCGCGTTCGTGGTGGTGGAGTCGCGGCGGCGCCAGCCGATGCTGTCGCTGCGCCTGTTCCGGGACGCCGCCTTCTCCACCGCCAACATGGTGGTGCTCCTGGCCGGGTTCGCCCTGCTCGGGTTCGTGTTCTTCAACACCCTGTACTTCCAGGCCGTGCAGGGCTGGTCGCCCCTCCAGGCCGGGCTGCGGACCCTGCCCAACACCCTGGCGGTGGTGGTGACGGCGCCGCTGGCCGGCCGCCTGGCCTCCCGGTTCGGGTACCGGGTGCCGGTGGTGGCCGGGCTGCTGCTGGCCGCGGCCGCGCTGTGGTCGCTCACCGGCATCCAGGTCGGCTCGTCCTACGCCGGCCTGTGGTGGAAGCTGGCCATGCTCGGAGCCGGCCTTGGGCTGTCGATCTCGCCGGCGACCGCGGCCGGTGTTGCCGGCATGCCCGGCACCCAGGCCGGGGTGGCCTCGGCGGTCATCACCACCAGCCGGCAGGTCGGCGGCGCCCTCGGGGTGGCCGTGCTCGGCGCGGTCGCGGCCGCCCGCTACGGCGGCGCAGCTCCCGAGGCGGACCCGGCGGCGTTCGTCGCCGGTGTCCACGCCGCCTACCTGCTGGCCGGCGCCGCCCTGGCCGCCGGGGCGGTGGCGGCGTCGCTGTTCCTGGGTCCCCGCCGACCCGAGCCGGAGGTCGCCGGCCCGATGCCCGATGCTGCGCTATCCCCGCGATCTTCGCTCGGCCGACCCGCCGGTGATCTCGACCAGACGGGTTGACCGCCGGGGGCGATGGCGATGCAGGGGCTGTGCCGCACGCCGTCCAGGGATCGGACTGCGCCTCACGAGACCCGGCCGTCCCAGTCGATGCCGTTCTCGCGCAGCCAGCGCCGCCACGAGTCGTCGTCGGAGGCGCCGGACGGCGCCTCCGGGACCGGGGCGACCTGGATCCGGAGGAGGCTGACCTCGCCCTTGCGCCCGAAGTGGGTCGCGTTCCCGTCACCTTCCCGGAGCACCAGCCGGTCGTAGTCGGGCGGCCACCGGATGATGAAATGGCGTCCGCACTTCGGGCAGCGCCACTCCTGCGCTCCGGAGGCGTCGGTGCCCTGGTGGACCATCTCGTGGGGAGGAGGTGCGCTCATCGGGCTTCCTTTCTCGGGCGCTCCCACCGTCCCTTGTCACGATGGCCGGCCGACCATGGCCGGCGGATGCCTCCAACAAGGGTGCCTTTGGGTATACCCCCGCAGCGCTCGCGTTATCCGCGACCGCGCGTCAGACGAGGAGAAAGGGGTTGCTCTGAGCGAAGGACGTGACCTGGAAGTTCTCGCTGACCAGCCGGACGTTGTAGTGGAAGGCGCCGGTCAGGTCGCCGGGGATGGCGATCCGGTAGCGCATGATGCCGTCGGCCTCACCGGGACCGGTCTTGACGAAGTCGTTGCCGCTCCTGATCCACCCGGAGGCCAGGTTCCATTCCTCCTTGAACGGGTTGCCCTGGGGGTTCAGGGAGACCTGACGGGTCACCACGTCGTCGTTGATGGCGACGAAGGTCAACGTGTAGTTGGCGCCGCTGTTGCCGAGGACCGCGCCCACCTCGGCCTGCAGGATCAGGTCGAACTGGTCGGGGACGCGCGCGTTGGCGTTGGGCGTGTTGTCCTCGACGGTCCCGTCGACCTGCGCGGTGAACAGCCGCACGATCCGCGCGTCGTTGGCGTTCATGGGCTGTCCTCCAGCAGGAAGGGAGCGCCTGCAGCCTGGTGCAGGCGCTCCCCGTCGACGGTTCGGATGCTCTGGCCGAGGCTACACCAGGATGAAGCGGTTGCTCTCGATGAAGGAGACGACGTCCCTGCCGGCGCTCACCATCGTGGCCACGTAGCGCAGCACGTGCCCGCGGGCGGCCGGGTCGACGTTGACGTTGAACACCTGCTCCTTGTGGAAGTTCCCCGCCGGGCCGCCGGCCTGCCAGCCGTCGGTCCCGATGAACTGCTGGTTCAGGACGCCGGGGCTCATGGACCCGTTGGGCGCCGCCAGGGTCTCGTCGATGCAGGTGATCTCGAGCCGGTAGTTGCCGCCACCGTTGCCGATGACGTTGCCGGCCACAGCCTCGAGGTGCAGCTGGAAGCCGTTGGTCGGAGGGCCACCGGGGGCGCCGGTGTTGGG
>DATHIG010000712.1:0-13248 GCA_035490035.1 Actinomycetes bacterium | reverse complement strand
CCCTCGCCCGAGGCTGGTCCGGCCGCGGCGCCGGAGCCCACGGGGGCCAGGGGCCGGATGCCGGTGAAGCCCGGGCCGAGGATCAGGGTGAGCCGCGGGGCGGTGAGGGTGGAGTCCTCAATCAGGCGGGCGCCGCCGACCAGGGTGGCGGCCAGCGCCTTGGCGTCGGCGACGCGGCCAGGGGCGTAGCTGATCTGCGACCTGGACAGGTCGAAGGACGGGGCGTTGCCGACGCCGGCGACCCGGTAGCCGGATTGGCGGAGCTTGGCGGCGGTGGTGGCGGCCAGGCCGTTGGTGCCCAGCGCGTTGAGGACGGTCAGCTGGGTGCTGGCCGGGGTCGTCGCACCGGCGCTGCCGCCGGAGGTGGCCGGGGCCGGGGCCCGGCCGAGGAACCGGTCGACCACCCGATCGGCGTCCGGCTGCTTGAGCAGCAGCACGTCGCCGAGGGGGTGGTCGGTGGAGACGGTCACCGGCAGCGTGTAGGTGGCCAGCTTGGACGGGCTGAAGGAGCGGAAGCTGGCGCCGGTTCGGATGACGTCGCTGACCCGCAGGGCGCTGTCCTTGGTGACCTCGTGGACCAGGGAGCTGACGAAGGCGTTGGCCCGCACCGGGTTGGTCAGCCCCTTGGCCAGGGCCGCCTTGACCAGCGCCTGGAGGAACGCCTGCTGGCGGCGGATGCGTCCGAGGTCGGCCCACGGGTCGCTGCGCCAGACGCCGTTGCGCTGGTAGGCGAAGTAGCGGCTGCGGGCCAGGGCGAGCGCTCGGCCGCCGTTGAGGCGCGTGCAGCCGGCCTGGCGGATGTCGAGGCCGGACTTGAAGTCCCGCGACGGGTAGGGAAAGCGCACGTCGATGCCGCCGAGCGCGTCGACGATGGCCTTGAAGCCGTCGAAGTCGATCAGCACGTAGTGATGGATGGGGATGCCGAAGTTCTGCTCGACGGTCTTGACCAGCTGCCCGGGACCCTCGGTGAAGGCGGCGTTGATGCGGTTCTCGACACCGATGCCGGCGATCGGGACGACCAGGTCCCGGGGGATGGAGAGCATCGAGACGCGCTTGCGGGCCGGCTCCACCCTGACCACCAGGGTGGTGTCGTTGCGCTGGCCACCGACGTCGCCGTAGCGGCTGCCGTCCTGGTCGTCCAGGCCGGCGCGCGAGTCCGATCCGACCACCAGCAGGTTGAACGGGCGGCCGCTGCTGGACTTGTGCAGGCCGGGGACCTTCACCGACCGGATCTGGCCGAAGCGGTAGTGCACGTACCCGTACCCGGCCGTGGTCGCCACGACCAGGAATACCAGGAGCAGGCTGCACCCCACCAGTAGCCGCCTGCGCATCCGCCGTGCCCGGGCGCGGGCGGCCCGAGAGGTTCGTACCATGAGCGGGCACGCTACCACGTGCCGATCGCTCAGCTCCCGCCCGCGGCGAAGACCCAGGTCAGCAGGCCCACGATGATCAGGATGGCGGCCACCAGCAGCGCAATGTCGACCACTTTCTTGTCCCGATATCGCCGGGTCGCGTTGAACCCCACGGTTTGGCTCCGTTACAGCTCTTCCTTGCGGATGAGCTCCTCGATGTTCACGTCCTTGAAGGTGACCACCCGGACCCTGGTGACGAAGCGGGCCGGCCGGTACATGTCCCACACCCAGGCGTCGTGCAGGGTGATGTCGAAGTAGGTGTCGCCGTCCTGGTTGCGCATCTGCAGATCGAATTTGTTGGCCAGGTAGAAGCGCCGCTCGGTCTCGATCACGTAGTGGAACATCCCCAGCACGTCGCGGTACTCCTGGTAGAGCTGCAGCTCCATGTCGGCCTCGTAGCGCTCGAGGTCCTCGGCGCTCATCAGCGCTCCCCCATTTCCTGGTCGTTCGTCACCGCCGGGTGACCGGTTGCCCACGGTGCGGCCACGCCCGTGAAGGAGTGGCGATGGTAGGACGAGGGGCCGAGCGCGCGCAGCGCCGCCCAGTGCTCGTCGGTGCCGTAGCCCTTGTGCCGTTCGAACCCGTAGCCGCGGTAGCGGCGGGCCGCCCCGGTCATGATCTTGTCCCTGGTCACCTTGGCGACGATCGAGGCGGCGGCCACGCAGGCGGCCACCTGGTCGCCCTTGCGGACCCCCAGGACGGGGGCCGGCATGCGGGGCAGGGGGAAGCCGTCGGCCAGGGCGTAGTCGTAGCCGCCTTCCAGCTCGCGCAGGGCCCTGGCCAGCAGGCCGATGTTGGCCGGCTGGAGCCCGATCCGGTCGATGGTGTCGGGCCCGATGCGGACCACCGCGACGGCGAGGGCGTGGTCGTGGATCTGGGCGGCCAGGTTCCGGCGGCGCTCGGGGGTGAGCAGCTTGGAGTCGGCCAGCCCCTGGATGGGGCAGTTCCTGGGCAGGATGACGGCTGCGGCGACCAGCGGCCCGGCGAGGGCGCCGCGGCCGGCTTCGTCGACGCCGGCGACCCGGCCGAAGCCGACGTCGCGCAGCCGGTCCTCGAACAGGGCGGTGGCGAACACGGCAGGAGTGTAACGGCGGATGCCGTCAGCGGTCGCGCCGGAGCCAGCCGACATGGTTGAGCGGCCAGATACGCACGAATGCCCGGCCGACGACGTCGGAGCGCTGGATCACCCCGAAGATGCGGGAGTCCTGGGAGTTGGTGCGGTTGTCGCCCATCACGAACAGCTGGCCGGGACCGACGGTGGTCTCCTTGCAGCTGGTGGTCTTGGTGCCCTGGTCGAGGTAGGGCTCGGTCACGGGGACACCGTTGCGAACCAGCTTGTCCTTCGCGCAGGTGATCCGGTCGCCGGGCAGGCCGACCACCCGCTTGATGAAGTCGCGGTCCGAGGGCGGGACCAGGCCGACGGCCTGGCCGAGGCCGGAGAAGAATCGGGCCACCGGGTTGCTGGCACCGACCGGCTCCACGCCCGGCTCCTCGTGGACGAACACGACCACGTCGCCGCGCTGGAGGTCGCCGAAGCGGTAGGAGATCTTCTCGACCAGCACCCGGTCGGAGATGTTGAGGGTCGACTCCATCGATCCCGACGGGATGTAGAACGCCGCCACCAGAAAGGTCTTGAAGACCACTGCCAGCAGCACGGCCAGGGCGACCAGCACGACCGTCTCGCGGACGACCGCGAGCAGGCCTGGCTGCTTCTCATCCTCGTGGTGGTACGGAGGCGTCTCGATGGCCGGTGGGTCGGCCTGGCCATCGAGCCGTCCCCGCTCGTCGCTCGTCTTGCTCACCAGGGCAGGCCCTTCTGGCTCACGCCCGGGCGGGGCTGCGCTTCTCCTTGATCTTCGCGGCCCGGCCGGTCCGCTCGCGCAGGTAGTAGAGCTTGGCCCGGCGGACGTCGCCCCGGGTGACCAGCTCGACCTTGGCGATGCTGGGTGAGTGCACCGGGAAGGTCCGCTCGACGCCCACGCCGAACGAGACCTTGCGAACGGTGAACGTCTCCCGGAGGCCGCCGCCCTGCCTGCGCAGGACGAAGCCCTGGAAGACCTGGATCCGCTCCCGGCTCCCCTCGACCACGCGGACGTGCACCTTGACGGTGTCGCCGGGGCGGAAGTCGGGCAGATCGTCGCGCAGCTGCGCGCGCTCGACCACGTCGGTGATCTGCATGATGGATGAGGCTCCTTGGAAGCTGAAGACGCGAAGGATCAGCATAGCGCGACCCACGCTGCCCTCGAGGGTAACAGATCCACCAAGGGCCTACCGCTCCTCCTCCAAGGGCCTACCGCTCCTCCTCCTCGCGCTCGGCCCGGTCGAGCAGGTCGGGGCGGAGCCGGCGGGTCCGGTCGAGCGCCTGGGCGCGGCGCCAGCGCTCGATGGCCCCGTGGTCGCCGGAACGAAGCACGGCCGGGACCTCCAGACCCCGGTAGGTGGACGGGCGGGTGTACTGCGGGTACTCGAGCAGGCCGGCCGAGAACGACTCGTCGGCGGCCGAGGCGGCGTTGCCCATCACCCCCGGGACCAGGCGGGCCACGGCCTCCAGGACCACCAGGGCGGCCGTCTCCCCGCCGGCCAGCACGAAGTCGCCGATGGAGAGCACCTCGTGGACGCGGCTGCGGACCCGCTCGTCGATGCCTTCGTAGCGGCCGCAGCACAGGATCAGCCGGGGCTCGCCGGCCAGCCGCTGCGCGACCGCGTGGTCAAAGCGGTGGCCGTCGGGGGCCAGCAGGACCACCCGGGCCGGCCCTTCGGCCTCCAGGGTGTCCAGGGCGTCGAACCAGGGGCCGGGCAGCATGACCATGCCGGCGCCGCCGCCGAAGGGGGCGTCGTCGACGCTGCGGTGGCGGTCGCCGGCCCAGTCGCGCAGGTCGCGCAGACGGACCTCGACCAGGCCACGCTCCCCCGCCCTGCCGAGCAGCCCGGTGGCCAGCGGCGAGGCGAAGAAGCTGGGGAAGATGGTGACGATGTCGACCAGCACCGGCGCCTCACCCATCCGGAGGATCGAGCAGCCCGGGGACGGCGTCGACCAGCACCCGGCCAGCCTCCAGCTCGACGGTGACCAGGGCGGCCACCGCCGGGACCAGGGCGACTCGCCGGGCATGGTCCACCGGGGCATCCCCCGGAGATCCCGCCTCCATCGACCCGGACGGCTCCGGTGTGAGCTCGACGGCGAGCAGGTCGTGGGCGGCGCCGGGAACCACATCGGCGACCCGGCCCCGTTGGCGGCCCTGGCGGTCGACCACGGCAAGGCCGACCAGCTGGTGCGGCCAGAACTCGTCGGGGTCCAGCGGGCGGGCCGAGGCGACCGGGATCGACAGCCAGGTGCCGCGCAGCCGGTCGGCGGCATCGCGGTCCTCCACCCCGACCAGGCTGAGCAGCAGCCGGCCCTGGTGCAGCCGGGCCGCCTGGATGGTGACCGGTGCCAGCGGCCCAGGGCCATCCGGGTCGCCGGCGCCCAGCTCGACGCCTGGGGAGAACCGCTCGGAGGCGTCGGACAGCACCTCGACCGACAGCTCACCGCGCAGGCCGTGGGGGCGGAGCACGCGGCCGACGACCAGCCGGCCAGGGACGTCCATGGTCACTCGCCCTCGGCGAGGACCTCGACCTCGACCCGGTTGCCCGGCGGCGCGGCCGCCTTGACCACCCGGCGCAGCGCCTTGACCGTGCGACCACCCCGGCCGATCAGCTTGCCGACGTCGTCGGGCGCGGTCCGCACCTCGTAGCTGACCCCGCGGCCCCCCCGCCGCTCCTCGACGGTGACCCGTTCGGGCTCGTCGACCAGTGCCCTGGCCAGGTAGACGACGACATCGCGCATGGCGCGGCTACTTCTTCGTCTTGGTCTTGGCCTTGGCCGGGTTGGCCTTGGCCTCGGCCTGCTTGGCCCGCAACGCCTTGGCGGCCTGCTTGCGCTCGGCCATGCCCTCGACTCCGGCGATGGCGAGCAGCTTGGCCACCGCCTCGGTCGGCTGGGCGCCCTTGGCCAGCCAGGCGGCCGCCTTGTCGGTGTCGATCTCGACCCGGGACGGCTCGTTGTTGGGGTGGTAGATGCCGAGGTTCTCGAGGAAGCGCCCGTCGCGCGGGCTGCGCGAGTCGGCGACCACGACCCGGTAGAACGGGGCCTTCTTGGCCCCCATGCGCATCAGGCGGATCTTCACGGCCATTGGTGTGGGGTGCTCCTGTCTCGGGGTGGCCCGCCCGGTCCCGGGCTACGCTCCGTGAGCCGGAGCGTGGGTCTGCCGTTCCCCGTCGTGTGCCTGGTTGGCGTCCGGGACCGAGGCAGTCTAGCGCAGGCCCATCCTGCGCAGCTTCTTGGGGGTCATGCCGGCGAGCTGCTTCATCATCCGGCGGGCCTCCTCGAACTGCTTGAGCAGGGCGTTGACCTGCTGGGTGGTGGTGCCCGAGCCGCGGGCGATGCGGGCCCGCCGCGAGCCGTTGAGGATCTTGGGGTTGTCGCGCTCGCGCGGGGTCATGGAGCGGATGATCGCCTCCACCCTGGCGACGTCGCGGTCGTCGACCTCGACGCCCTTGAGCTGCTGGCTCATGCCGGGGAGCATGCCAAGGACCTGGCTGAGCGGGCCCATCTTCTTGACCTGCTGGAGCTGGTCGAGGAAGTCCTCGAGGGTGAACGAGGCCTCGCGCAGCTTGCGCTCCATCTTCTCGGCCTGCTCGAGGTCGATCTGCTCCTCGGCCCGCTCGATCAGGGTGAGGACGTCGCCCATGCCGAGGATGCGGCCGGCCAGCCGGTCGGGGTGGAAGGCGTCGAAGTCGGCCAGCTTCTCGCCGGTGGCGGCGAACTTGATCGGCCGCCCGGTGACCGCCCGGATCGACAGGGCGGCGCCGCCCCTGGCGTCGCCGTCGAGCTTGGTCAGGACGAAGCCGGTGACCTCGACGCCCTCCTGGAACGCCTGCGCCGTGGCCACCGCGTCCTGGCCGGTCATGGCGTCGACCACCAGCAGCACCTCGGTCGGCCCGACGGCCTCGCGGATGGCGGCCGCCTGGGCCATCATCTCGGCGTCGATCGCCAGGCGGCCGGCGGTGTCGACGATCACCACGTCGCGCCCGGTCCGCTCGGCCTCGTCGCGGGCGCCGAGCGCGACCGGCAGCGGGTCGGCGTCGGGGCCGCCCGGGTGGGGCGCGAACACCGGGACCTTGGCCTGCTCGCCCAGCACCTGGAGCTGCTTGACCGCCGCCGGGCGCTGCAGGTCGCAGGCGACCAGCAGGGGCTTGCGACCCTTGGCGACCAGCCAGCGGGCCAGCTTGGCCGCGGTGGTGGTCTTGCCCGAGCCCTGCAGCCCGGCCATCAGCAGCACCGTCGGTGGCCGCTGCGACCACGTCAGCGGCACGTTGCGCTCGCCGAGGGTGACGACCAGCTCCTCATGGACGATCTTGACCACCTGCTGGGCCGGCGTGAGGCTGCGGGTGACCTCCTCGCCCACCGCCCGCTCGCGCACCCTGGCGATGAAGTCCTTCACGACCTTGAAGTTGACGTCGGCCTCGAGCAGGGCCAGCCGGACCTCGCGCAGGGCGGCGTCGACCTGGGCCTCGGACAGCCGCCCGTGGCCGCGCAGTCGCGTGAACGTCTCTTGGAGCCGGTCGGAGAGGGTGTCGAACATGGGTCCAGCATATGCTGGCTGCCGGGAAGGCCGCCGCACCCGCTGGAGCTGTCGATGGAACACACCCGTCTGGGACGGACCGGGCTGCTGGTCAGCCGGCTGTGCCTCGGGACCATGAACTTCGGGCCGGAGACCTCCGAGGAGGACTCGTACACGATCATGGACCGCGCCCTCGAGGAGGAGATCAACTTCTTCGACACGGCCAACGTCTACGGCTGGAAGAAGGGCGAGGGGGTCACCGAGCAGATCGTCGGCCGCTGGTTCGCCAAGGGTGGCGGGCGGCGGGCCAAGGTGGTGCTGGCCACCAAGCTGTACGGGTCGATGGGCGACTGGCCCAACGAGAACAGGCTGTCGGCGCTGAACATCCGCCGGGCCTGCGAGGGCTCCCTGCGCCGGCTGCAGACCGACTACATCGACCTCTACCAGATGCACCACGTCGACCGGGACACCCCGTGGGACGAGCTCTGGCAGGCCATGGAGCTGCTGGTGCAGCAGGGCAAGGTGCTGTACGTCGGCTCCTCGAACTTCGCCGGCTGGCACATCGTCAAGGCCAACGAGGCGGCAAGGGCGCGGCACGCCCTCGGCCTGGTCAGCGAGCAATCGCTGTACAACCTGGCCGAGCGGACCATCGAGCTGGAGCTGCTGCCGGCCTGCCGGGACTACGGGGTCGGGGTGATCCCCTGGAGCCCGCTGGGGGGTGGGCTGCTCGGCGGCATCCTGCGCAAGGCCAGGGAGGGCCGCAGCGCCAGCGACCAGGTGCGCGGACGGCTGGAGGAGCACCGGCCGCAGGTCGAGGAGTACGAGGCCTTCTGCGACGAGCTGGGCGAGCGGCCCTCCGACGTCGCCCTGGCCTGGCTGCTGCGCCAGCCGGGCGTGACCGCCCCGATCACCGGCCCGCGGACGCTGGAGCAGCTCGAGCAGTCGCTGCGCGCCCTCGAGGTCGGGCTGGACGACAAGGCGCTGGAGCGCCTCGACCAGATCTGGCCCGGGCCAGGCGGCCCGGCACCGGAGGCGTACGCATGGTGACGAGGTGAGCTGGGACGTCGGCCGGATCCGGGCCCTGTACCCGGCCCTGGCCGACGGCTACGCCTACCTGGACGGTGCCGCCGGCACCCAGGTGCCGGGGACGGTGGTCGAGGCGATCGCCGGGGCCTACCGGTCGGGGATCGGCAACCTCGGCGGCGCCTTCCCGGCCAGCCGGCGCTCCGGTGCCATCGTCGCTGCGTGCCGGACGGCGGTCGCCGACCTGGTCGGCGGGGAGCCCGGCGGGGTCGTGCTCGGGCCCAACATGACCACCCTGACCTACCGGCTGGCGGCCGTGCTGGCCGCCGGCTGGGGCCCCGGTGACGAGGTGGTCGTCTCCCGGCTGGACCACGACGCCAACGTCCGGCCCTGGGTGCAGTGCGCGGCCAGGGCCGGGGCGGGCGTTCGCTGGGCCGAGGTTGACCTGGCCACCGGCGAGCTGCCGGCCGGCCAGTACGAGGGGCTGATCTCGGAGCGGACGCGGCTGGTGGCCGTCACCGCCGCCAGCAACGTCCTCGGGACCCGGCCCGACCTGGCCGCGATCACGGCCAGGGCCCACGACGCCGGCGCCCTGACCTACGTCGACGGGGTCCACGCGGCCGCCCACGGCCCGGTCGACGCGGCCGCCCTCGGCGCCGACTTCTACGCCACCAGCGCCTACAAGTGGTCGGGGCCGCACGTCGGCGCGGTCGTGGCCGACCCGGAGCTGCTCGACCAGCTCCGGCCCGACAAGCTGGCGTCCTCCTCCGACGAGGTGCCCGAGCGGTTCGAGCAGGGCACGTCGCCGTTCGCCGACTACGCCGGGGTGGTGGCGGCCGTCGAGCATCTGGCCTCGCTCGACCCGGCCGCCGGCGGCACCCGACGCCAGCGCGTGCTGGCCTCGATGGCCGCCGCCGAGGCCTACGAGCTGGAGCTGTTCGGGGTGCTGCTCGGCGGGCTGGAGGCGATGGGCCACGTGACCACGTACGGCAAGGCGGACTCGTCGCCGGGCGGAGCCCACGGCCGACGGACGGCCACGGCCTACTTCACCGTCGCCGGGCGGACGCCGCTCCAGGTCGCCGAGCACCTGGCGGCCCGCAGGGTCAACGTCTGGAACGGCCACAACTACGCCTGGGAGCTGACCGGCGCACTGGCCATCCGCGACGCCGGCAGCGCCGTGCGGGCCGGCCTCGTCCATTACAACGACCGCTCCGAGGTCGACCGATTGCTGGACGCCGTGGACCAGCTTGCTGGCTGACAGCCCTCGACGGACCGCGGTCCCCGATCCATGTGGGGGGAGCTCCGGCTCCCCGCCACCGCCACCCAGGAGCGCCTGAGCCATGGCACAGCAGACTCGTCAGCAACCGTCAGGTAGGGCGGCGGCGACGATCAGGCCGCGGTCGAGGGCGTGCGCGCGGGCGGCCTCGGTGTCGGGCGAGAACACCAGGTCGACGCCCAGTCCGGCCAGCTCGGCGGCGATCGCGGTGACGGCCGCGTGCCGCTCGGGGTCGACGTCGCGAACGTACACGGCCAGGACCCGGCTCGGGTGGCGCAGGGCGACCTGGCGGTAGATCTCCGGGTCGCGTTCGCCGCTGTCACCGACCAGCACCACGCTCAGGTGCGGGTAGGCGGCCAGCAGCGCCTGGATCGCGGCCAGCTTGTGCCGCTCCCCGGCCCGCAGGGTCCGCAGGCTCCAGTCGCGCAGGAACAGCGGGCCACGCGGGATGCCCTGCAGGTCCAGGAAATCCTCCAGCAGGTCGTAGAGGTTCCACGGGCTGTTGGACACGTAGAACACCGGGTTGTGGGCCTCGCCGTCGCGGCCGCGCTGCAGCGCCTGGTAGAACCCGGCGACACCCTCGAACGGCAGCCGGGTGTGGGCGTTGTGGAGCAGGGTCAGCTTGGCCATCTGCCACAGGCTGGTGGCGTGGGAATGCAGCACCGTGTCGTCCAGGTCGCTGATCACGGCGTACTGGGCGTCCCGCGGCACCAGGACGTGGCCGGTGGCGTGGGTGACCCCGGCCGGTCCCCGCGGCTCCAGCAGCTCCAGGTCGACCGGTTCCCAGACCCGCGGACCCTCCAGGGGTGCCGGCAGGTCGAGGGTGACGTCGAAGAAGCCCTCGTCGTCGGTCCGGACCCGCACCTCGGCGTCGCCGGCCGTCGCCACCACCAGCGCCCCTGGGACCTCGTCGCTCTCGAACCGGTGGAACATGTTGCGGAGGTTGTCGAACACCGAATCGCCGAGCCGGGACCGGACCAGCCCGGTCGAGCGAAGCACGCGCCCGCGCAGCAGCAGCCGGGTCGGGGTGCCGTAGCCGCGGAAGGCGTGCAGCTCGACGGCCCGGCGGGGCCGGCGCCGCCAGGCTCTGGCCACGGCTCGCACCGGGTCGACGGTCAGACCGGCCACCTTGTCAGGGGCCGTCCTCGGCCAGGAGGGCGTCGACGAAGGCGGCGGGGTCGAAGGGGGCGAGGTCGTGGGCGCCTTCGCCGAGGCCGACGAGCTTGACGGGGATGCCGAGGTCGCGCTGGACGGCGATCACGATGCCGCCCTTGGCGGTGCCGTCGAGCTTGGTCAGGACCACCCCGGTGACGCCGACGGCGTCGGTGAACTGGCGGGCCTGGGCGAGGCCGTTCTGGCCGGTGGTGGCGTCCAGGACCAGGAGGACCTCGCGGATCTGGCCGCCCTCGCGCTCAAGGACCCGGCGGAGCTTGCGCAGCTCCTCCATCAGGTTGGTCTTGGTGTGGAGCCGGCCCGCGGTGTCCACCAGCAGCACGTCGGCTCCCCTGGCCCTGGCCGAGGCCAGGGCGTCGAAGGCGACCGCCGCCGGGTCGGCGCCCTGCTGGTGGCGGACGACCGGGGCGCCGACCCGGTCGGCCCAGATGACCAGCTGCTCGGTGGCGGCCGCCCTGAAGGTGTCGGCGGCGGCCAGCACCGGCTGCTTGCCCTCCTCGGCGAGGGCGAGGGCGAGCTTGCCGACGGTGGTCGTCTTGCCGGTGCCGTTGACGCCGACGACCAGCACGATCCCCGGCCGCTGGTGCTCCTCGAGCAGGTCGAGCGCCAGCGACCGGTCGGGGGTGCCGACCGCGTCCAGCAGCTCGGCCCTGAGCAGCTCGCGGAGGGCCGGGCCGGCGGCCCGCTCGGCCCTTGCCCTGGTCCGAAGCCGTTCGACCAGCTCGGTGGTGGTGGCAACGCCGACATCGGCCGACAGCAGGGCTTCCTCCAGCTCCTCCCAGGCATCGTCGTCGTCGGCGCCCCTGGCCAGCAGGCCGGACATGCCGCGGGAGAGCGCGGCCCGCGAGCGGCCAAGGCGCTCGCGGAAGCGGCGCCGCGGGGCGATGACCTCGTCGGTGACGGTGGCGACGCCACGGTCGTCGGGCGGCAGGTCGACGTCGGCGACCTCGCGGCCGGGCTGTGGGGGCTGCCCGGCGTCGTCCCCGACCCCTGGCTCGCGATCCAGCTGGACCTGGCGGACGCCGTCGCCGTCCTGCCGCCGGCGACGGCCGGCGACCAGCGGGACGACCGCCAGCAGGCTCACGATCACCAGGGTGGCGGCGACCACGAGGACGATTTCCAGCCCTTCCACTAGCTCACCTCGTCGCAGCGACGGCGTTCCCGTCGAGAGTGCCAGAACGTAGCCGCCGGCTCACCACCTTGCTGACCCCCTCGGCCTGCATGGAAACCCCGTAGAGGGCGTCGGCGGCCTCCATGGTGCGGCGCTGGTGGCTGACGACCAGGAGCTGGGCATGCTCGCGGGCGTCGTCGAGCAGGTCGAGGAAGCGCTGCAGGTTGACGTCGTCCAGGGCCGCCTCGACCTCGTCAAGGACGTAGAACGGGCTTGGCCGGGCCCGGAAGATGGCGAAGTAGAAGGCCAGCGCGACCAGGCTGCGCTCGCCCCCCGACAGCAGCGACAGCCGCCGCACCTTCTTGCCCGGCGGGCGGGCCTCGACCTCGACGCCGCTGGCCAGCAGGTCGTCCGGCTCGGTGAGGACCAGGCGGCCCTCACCGCCAGGGAACAGCAGACCGAAGGTGCGCTGGAACTCCCCGGCCACGTCCTCGAAGGCCTGGCCGAACACCTCCCTGACCCGCTGGTCGACCGCCCTGACCACCTTGAGGAGGTCCCGACGGCTCTCCTTGAGGTCCTGGAGCTGGCCCGACAGGAAGGCGTAGCGCTCCTCGAGGGCCTTGAACTCCTCGAGGGCGAGCGGGTTGACCCGCCCGAGCAGGGCCAGGCGGCGGTCGAGGGCGGTGGCGACTCGGCGCAGCTCGTTCGACGGCTGGCGGCGTGGGTCTGCCTCGGGCAGCTCGGCCAGCCTGGCCTGGCCGGGCAGGTACTCGACCAGGGCCTCGTCGGGGTCGATGGCGAACTCCTCGACGATGCGCTTGCCCAGCTCCTCGGCGCGCAGCCGCGCCTCGACCCTGGCCGTGTCGGAGGCGCGGGTGACGGCGTGGTGCTCGTCCAGGGCGGCGGCGGCCTCACGGCGGCTGGCGGCGGCCGCGGTCAGGCCGGCCCTGGCCGCCACCAGGGCCACGGTCAGCCGGTCGCGCTCGGCGGTGGCCGCGGCCAGGGACCGCTCCAGCCTGGCCAGGGCGGAGGCCCCGGCGGTGGCGGCCAGCCCGGCCCGGCGGGCGCCGTCCAGCCGGGCCGCCCTGGCCCGCGCCCGACGCCTGCCGGCCTCGACCTCGGTGGCGGCCTTGGCGCGCAGCCCGGTCAGGCGCCGGTCCAGCAGCCGGTGCCGCTCGCCGACGGCCGCGCCGGCCGCCCGGGCGGCACTGGCCGCCTGCTCTGCCTGGTCGAGGGCGTCGGCCAGCGGCGGCCGGCCGGTCCGCAGCAGCTCGGCGTCCCGCTCAGCCCCGGTTCCCTCCAGCACGCCCTGCTGGAAGGCGGGCACCGGGGCGGCCGGTCCGGTGCCGCCGCCCCTGCCGGCTGGGCCGTCGCCCTGCTGGAAGGCGGGCACGGCGGCCAGCTCGGCCTCGGCGTCGGTGAGCCGGGCGGCGGCGCGCTCGCGGCCGGCGACCAGCTCGTGGAGCCGCTCGGCCGCGGCGGCCGCCTCCTGTTCCAGGGCACGCAGCTCCTTGCCGACCAGGGTCGAGCGGTCGTCGAGGCGGCGCACCGCCGCCTGGGCGTCGCGCAGCGCCCTGGCCGCATCGGCCGCGCGCTGCTCATGCACCTCCAGGTCGTGCTGGGTCGCCCGCAGCTCGGCGCCGAGCCGCTCCA